>WTHO01000123.1:2322-8498 GCA_011523115.1 Halieaceae bacterium
CCCGGTTGCGTTACACCCAGAGCTGATTGGTCATGACCGGCAAGGACGCCAAGCCGACAATCATTCGCCAACGTGCAGTGAGCGGCTTTTCCCTGCTCGCGCTGATGGGCATCTTTCTGTTTGGTAGCGCACACAGCCACTCACAGAACAGTCTGGCTGCCGCGCTACAACAGCAAAGCGAGTTTCTGCCCGTCCGGGAGGCCTATCGGCTCGACGGTGCTATCACCCCACAGGGCGAGCTCCGTTTGTATTGGCAGATTACGCAGGGCTACTACCTCTATCAGCACGCATTCAGGATACGAAGTGAAGCACCTGCGCTAAGTCAGCCGCTGAGCGTCGCTTTCCCGCCCGCCATAGAAAAAACCGATGAGTTCTTCGGCGAGGTATCGGTGTACTACGACGAAGCCGATCTCACCGTTGCGCTCCCCGACAATGCGCAGCAGTTGACGCTTGCCGTCACCTATCAGGGCTGCGCTGATGCGGGGCTGTGCTATCCACCAGAGACCGAATATCTCGCTGTCGATGTATCGGCGAGCAGCGTGAGCCCGACAGAGCGCAGCGCGGCACCCCTCATCACAACTGCAGTCCCCCCTGCCGCCACCGCCGACGCAGCGGACATGACCCTGATGCTGGCGATTGGGCTTGCCTTTCTGGGGGGCGTGATCCTGAACGCCATGCCCTGCGTCTTTCCGATTCTGTCGCTCAAGGTGCTGAGTTTTGCCACCGGCGACCCGAGTGAACACCGGCGGCACGGTCTTGCCTATCTGGCAGGCGTCGTGTGCTCGTTTTTGTTGATCGCGGGATTACTGATCAGCCTGCAAAGCGCGGGTCGCTGGGTCGGCTGGGGATTTCAACTGCAATCAACGGGCTTCGTAATGGGTTTAGCCTACCTGTTCGCGCTGATGGGTCTCTCACTCTCTGGCCTGGTGCTCTTGGGGAACCGTTGGATGAATCTCGGTGCCGGTCTCGCCAGTGCACCGGGCACGCGGGGAAGCTTTTTTACCGGGGTACTGGCTGTGGTGGTCGCCAGTCCCTGCACAGCGCCCTTCATGGGCAGCGCGCTGGGTTTTGCGCTGACCCAGCCACCGGTGACCGCGCTGATGATCTTCGCGGCACTGGGGGTAGGTATGGCGGCACCGATGGTGGCCATCAGTAGCAGTGCTGCCGCGAGAAGCTGGCTTCCCAAGCCGGGCGCCTGGATGGACACGCTCAAGCAGGTCATGGCCTTCCCGCTGTATCTCACCGCGGTCTGGCTGTTATGGGTCGCGGGCAAACAGAGCGGGGTCGATACCATGGCCGCGGGGGCGGCCGGTTTGGTGCTGTTGGCGCTCGGACTGACCTTGCTCCGCGGCGGCACGACTGCCAAGGCAGTAGGTGTCGCGGCGTTAGTCGGTGCCGTGTTACTCGGCGGTGTGCGCGGCACGGCTCAAACGGCGTCAGATACGTCGCTGCGCCCGGGCGTCGTCAACTGGTCACCCGAGTCACTGGAATCTCTGCGCGCCTCGGGCACGCCGGTATTTGTCGATGTGACGGCAGACTGGTGCATCACCTGTCTGGCCAACGAACAAGCGGTACTGTTTACCGATGAGATGGAGCTGGCGTTCGCCGACGCAGGTGTGACCTATATGGTTGCTGACTGGACTCACTACGACGCAGCCATTGGCGAATTTGTACGGCAGCATGGGCGCAACGGGATCCCCCTTTATGTGCTCTATGCGGGGGATCTGCAAACGCAGCCGGTGATCCTGCCGCAGCTTCTCACCCGCAGTATCATGATGGACGCGCTGGCGAGTGTGAGGCGCTGATCTCGGGCGCAGTATCCCAAGGCTCGCACAATCAGGCAGCGGGAAGGGCCGGACCAATGCAGGTCGGGCACGGCAAACGATGGGCGGGAGCGCACAAAGAGCGCGCGGCAATCGATCACGAGGGGACAGCGCAACGAAAGACAGGGTGGCCGCAGCCGGCACCCTGCTCAATGGGTCAGCGCGGAATGGTGAGTCCCTGTTGAACGTCTTAGTAAAGAGGACAACGGAATGCGACATTACATGACACTGAGCCCCAAGCTACCTGCGGCCTTCCGTGGGTGTGCCACAGCGGTGCTGATGGGACTGTCATTCTCCTCGCTGGCCGACGAAATGCTGCACTGGCGGGATGCCTGGGTGCGGAGCCTGCCACCCGGCGCGGCGGTGACGGCCGCCTACGGGTCCTTGATGAACCACGGTAACGATACGGTGACCATCGTCAACGTCACCAGCACGACCGGCACTGAAGCCCAGATGCACGACGTTATCGCCGACGGCGATCAGCGCAAAATGGCACGACTGAACTCAGTGGACATTGCTCCCGGTGAGTCACTGGTTTTCGAACCGGGCGGACGACACATCATGTTACTCGGCATCACTGACGCTCCCGAAGAGGGCCGCGACGTGGCGCTTTGCGCCTTGAGCGCGATGGGCACCGAAGCTTGCACTCGCGCCCCGGTCACCCGCCAGGCACCCGGGGAGACTGAGCCACACGGCCATCACCACTGATGAGCATCGATGACCCTGATACTGATCGCAACGCCGGGGAATCGGGTGGCGGATTGATCAGCGGTTGGTTAAGTCGAATCAAACCTGATTCAGACAGCTCTGACCCACTCAAATTCGCTAAATGGGGTGGATGGGTCGTTGCAGTCTACCTGCTGGTGACAGCAGTCGTGGGTATCTACTGGAGCAGCACGCCTGATCATTTTGATGTTCGAGAAAACGCAACGCGTTACGCCACTGCTACCAATCAAGCGGTGGTGACGGGCACAACCACCGTGGCCGCGCTGCAGGAGGTCGTGCGCACCCTACTCGAAAAACCTGGGGGCTACCTGCACAACGACGTGTTCCCGCCGGGGTTGTGGCTGGACAATATGCCCAACTGGGAGTACGGCGTGCTGGTGCAGAGCCGGGATCTCGCCCGCGCGCTCCGCGAGGTGCTGAGCCGGTCTCAGTCCCAGTCAAAAGAGGACGTGGACCTCACGTTGGCTGAACCGCGTATCAACTTCCAATCAAAGAGCTGGATACTGCCAGCCTCAGAGAGTGAATACCGCGACGCACTGAAATTTCTCGAGGCGTATCGCGCAAGGTTGGCGATCACGGGCGAGGACAGCGCGCAATTCTATGCCCGTGCCGACAATCTCAGTCACTGGCTGGGCATGATTGAAAAGCGGCTGGGCAGTCTGTCGCAACGATTGTCGGCCAGTGTCGGGCAGCGCCGGCTCAATACCGACCTTGCCGGCGATACGGCGGCGGCCCAATCAACCAGCGGCCCTGAAGAGATCATCGTGAGCACGCCCTGGCGAGAGATCGACGACATTTTTTACGAGAGCCGGGGCGCGGCCTGGGCGCTCACCCAGTTTCTGAAGGCGGCGGAGGTGGATTTTGCCGATGTGCTGGCGAAGAAAAACGCCACCGTCAGCCTGCGTCAGATTATTCGCGAACTTGAATCCGCTCAGGCGCCGGTCTGGAGTCCGGTGATCCTGAACGGCTCGGGCTTCGGGCTGTGGGCGAATCACTCGTTGGTCATGGCGAGCTATATCTCGCGCGCCAACGCAGCGCTCATTGATCTGCGGGAGTTGCTCGCGCAGGGTTGATGTTGTCTTGACGAGCGAAGACCGCGGACGAATCAACTACCCGGTTCTTTGTCCCGCGAGTAGCACCCAATCCTCCACCTGATCAACGACTCTCAGATTCACTGCCGGCGCATAGGCGGCCACCACCTCCTCGACCTGATCCGACAGCAGACCCGCTAACAGTAACCTGCCGCCCGGCGCCATCAGTGATATCAGATGCGGTGCGAGCTCAATGAGCGGGCCCGCCAGAATATTGGCCAAGACCCAATCAGCAGAAGCCAACGCGCCGTGTAAAGAGGCGTCATCAGGCAGTACCGCCGAGAAAGTCGCATCATCGACCTGATTTCTTGCGGCGTTGTCACAGCTGGCCGTGATGGCTTGAGGGTCGTTATCCACGGCGAGAACCGTCGCGGCGCCGAGGCGGGCGGCGGCGATTCCCAGAATGCCGGAACCGCAACCGTAGTCGATGACGCGCTGTCCTTCAGACAGTCCGGCATCAATGGCCCGGAGGCACATGGCGGTGGTGGGGTGTGTGCCCGTGCCAAACGCAAGACCGGGGTCCAGCAGAATATTGATGGCGTCGGGATCAGGAGGCGGCGTCCAACTCGGACAAATCCACAGTCGCGTCCCCATCTTCATGGGGTGAAACTGCTCCTCCCACACGCGGGTCCACTCCTGATCCATCACCCTGACCGGCTCGCGCGGTGTTTCCAGCACGGGCAGCGGCGGCGTCATATCGAGCAGCGGTTGAAGATCCATATCCCCGGGAAATAGCGCGGTCAGTCGCACCGCATCCCAGAGCGGCGTCTCCCCGGGGCCGGGCTCAAGCAGCGGCTGGTCAGCGTCATCCTCCAGCGTGACCGAGACAGCACCGGCAGCAAATAACCAGTCCTCCAGCGCGTCGATCTGATCCTTGTTCGCGGTGTAACAGAGCTCCTGCCACGCAGAAGTGGCGCTCAATGCTCGTGTTCCAGCTTACTCTCGAGGTAATGAATGCTGACGCCGCCGGCGATGAAAGACGTATCGGTCACCAACTCGCGATGCAGTGCGGCGTTGGTGCGAATACCGTCGACCACCAACTCATCCAGCGCCTGGCGCATCTTGACCAATGCGGCTTCCCGGGTATCCGCAAAGGTAATCAGTTTGCCGATGAGACTGTCGTAATGTGGCGGCACGGTATAGCCGCTATAGACGTGAGAATCGACTCGCACACCGTGGCCACCGGGCGCATGAAAAGTTTTGATGGTCCCCGGCGAGGGCATGAAGGTGCGGGGGTCCTCGGCGTTAATCCGGCACTCGATTGAATGCCCCTTGAGCACGACGTCTTCCTGCTTGATCGACAAGGGCGCGCCACCGGCAATCAGTAGCTGCTCACGCACAATATCGACGCCGCTAATCATCTCGGTCACCGGGTGCTCCACCTGAACCCGGGTATTCATCTCAATGAAATAGAAGGCGTTATCCTCAAAGAGGAACTCAAAGGTGCCGGCACCCCGGTAGCCCATATCGAGGCACGCACGAACGCAGGCATCACCAATCTCGTTGCGTAAGGCATCGTCGATTCCCGGTGCGGGGGCTTCCTCAATCACCTTTTGATGGCGACGCTGAAGCGAACAATCACGGTCTCCAAGATGAATGGCATTGCCCTGACCATCGGCCAACACCTGAATTTCGACGTGACGGGGCCGCTGCAGAAATTTCTCCATGTAGACCACAGGGGAGCCAAACGCCGCCTGCGCCTCGGACTGGGTCACCTGAATCGATGACAGCAAGACCTCTTCATTGTGGACAACCCGCATACCGCGGCCACCGCCACCGGCGGCGGCTTTTACGATGACCGGAAAGCCAATCTCACGGGCGATGCGTGTGACCTCCTCGGGGTCATCCGGCAGCGCGCCGTCGGAGCCGGGCACCGTGGGCACCCCTGTGCGTTTCATTTGCTGCTTGGCTGAGACCTTGTCACCCATCAAGCGAATCGTTTCACCGGTTGGACCGATAAACTTAAAGCCGCTCTTCTCGACCTGTTCAGCAAAATCAGCGTTCTCAGACAGGAACCCGTAGCCGGGGTGAATCCCATCGGCATTGGTCAACTCCGCGGCGGCGATAATAGAGGGCACATCCAGATAGCTCTGGGCCGAGGGTGGCGGACCGATGCACACCGCCTCGTCGGCTAAACGCACGTGCTTCAGGTCGCGGTCAGCAGTGGAGTGCACCGCGACCGTTTTGATGCCCAATTCCTTACAGGCCCGCAAAACGCGGAGGGCGATTTCGCCACGGTTGGCGATCAGTACTTTTTCAAGCATGGGGGATATCCTTTTTTGGGGTGCTCACCCAGGCTTCAGGAAATAGAAATCAGCGGCTGATCAAACTCGACGGCTTCGCCGTTCTCAACATGAATCGCCGTTACTGTGCCGGCGCGATCGGCTTCAATCTGGTTCATCATCTTCATTGCCTCGACGATGCAGAGTACGTCGCCAACGCGAACGGTTTGCCCGACTTCCACAAAGGAGGCCGCATCAGGGCTCGGCGCACGATAAAACGTCCCTACCATGGGCGACAGCACAGCGTTGTCGGT
>WTHO01000016.1 GCA_011523115.1 Halieaceae bacterium
GGCTCACCTCGCTCAGTTCCAGTGTTCTGGCGGGTTTGAACGCTTCGATATAGACGTAGTGCACACCAAAAGCTGACGTCACTGGCCCAACCCATCCCGCCTGCGTCGGCGTCATCGCGGCAAGCTGCTCGCTGAAACTGGCGCCAAAGACTCTGGCTATCTGATCTGGGCTCTGCTCTCTAAAGGTGTAGCCCGATAAGAAAGGCGAGCCCAACATGCGGGCCGCTTCCGGATTCATATTCTCAGCATTGACGCTACTGACCAATGCACCCATCTCCTCAGAGCGCTCATCCGTCAGAAAGACGTGACTAAACGTATACCGGGCCGGCTCACGCCACATTTCCAAGTCACGCTCGTAACGGGATTGAATGTCGCTCTCGGTTGGGCGCGCGACCGCCGTCGTCGCGACAATCAGTCGCTCCATAATTTGCACCAGGCGCCGGCGAATCACCTCATCCGTAAGATGTAAACGGAGGGCGTAGCCTTGCTCCAGAAGCGCTTGATCAGTGGCCTTGGATTGCGCATCCAGGAAGCGCATGTTCCGGATGATGCGCTGTTCAACCGCCGCATCGCGAAACTGCAATTCACGCAGCACAGCCTCTCGGAACAGTAGCTCATCCCGCAGCTCGGTCTCCACAAATCGCGACAGCAACTCGGGACTGACCGATCCCTGAGCAAACCGCGCATAGTTCTCCACCATCGCAGCCAGGCGCTCGGCATTGGGCGGACCCAACACAGGTTTAGGCTCAGGAAACAGGCGCTGGCCAGCCATAAACAAGAGCAGGCCCAGCACGAAGAACTGCAACCACGGTTGTCTCAGGATGTTAATGCCAACGCTCTCCGAATCGTGGCGCGATTTTAAAAATACCGCACGAAAGATTCGAGTGGTTCTTCGGGCAGTAACTTGCTTGGGCCCTCGCGGGTGCCAAGGTACAAAAACCCGATCACCTCGTCACCCACGTCTCCACCCAATGCCTCCACCACGTTGGGGTCCGTAGCATACCCCCCGGTGCGCCATACGCAGCCATACCCGAGGGCATCGGCTGCCAGCTGCGCTGCGTGAAGCGCAGCCGCTACCGCATGACCTTGCTCATCCCGAGAAATCTTCTCGTGCGCAACAGGGTGCAGCAGTCCTGCCAGCACCAGAGGCGCGCGAAGCGGTGCGTTCAGCGCTTTGGTCAATTGGGCTTCATCGGAGATGCCGCGAATAACAAGGCTATCGCGAAAACATTGGCCCAGCAGTTCACGGCGGTCACCGGCGATCACGACGAAACGCCAAGGGCGCAAGCGGCCATGATCGGGGGCCCGCATCGCCGCCCGCAAAATCGTCTCTAGCTCTGCTTCGTCAGGTCCCGGAGCAACGAGTCGCGGGTGTGAGTTTCGATTGAGGAGCGTCTCGATGGCAGACATGTACTGGGATTCCGGGGGCATTCTCGACCGGTGGCACTATAGCAGTCAGTCGAGGCGCCATGTTTCGGGGGCACGGCTTTGCAGCGTAATTAATTTGTCACCCAGCTCGATTGCCGTGTCGCTGACGGATACCGCTTTGTCGTCGACCACTCCCTCATCGAATCGATAGGTAGGTGACCATTCTCCCGCCAGCCGCTTGAGCTCCAGGGTCGACTGCGCCTCCAGTGTCGCCTCACATCGGTCTCGCCAAGCGCGCAGCGCTTTCTCGCCATGATGCTGGCGCAACAGACCTTCGGTGGTGGTTGGACTCAACAGCGCCGCCGTGGCGTTGTTGCCGCCAAAGCCCTTACTGTTAATCAACGCGTAGTCGCGATCAGATCCATCACGTTCCTGCATCGCAAAGCCGAGGCTCTTGGTCGCCACATCGTCTGCCAGCGCGTCAATGGTATTGATCCGGGGGATCACGCCATGCTGCCAAATCCCCAGGGTTGCCGTCAGCTGATCCCCGGCAGCCGCCGCCAGCGAGTGGCCCACATAGCTCTTTATCGCCGCGACCGGCCATTCTGACACGCCAAACGCCTGGGCCACTTTGCTCAGCAACGTCGACTCGGTGACCCGGTTCTGGGGCGTACCGGTGCCATGGGCTTGAACCATACCCCGGTGACGGAGTCTCTCATCGCCCAGGATGCCTCTTACCGTCGCAACGCTCTCGGCGACGGTCAAATAGTTGCCCGCACCTGGACCCGATATGGATTTTTTTGCGCCGTCGGCTCGCACGCTGACGCAGGGGGCGCTCGCCAGAATGGGTGCACCTAACTCCAACGCCAGAGCGTCGTCCATCAAAATAACCACTTGCGCAGACTCGGCCATGGTGAAGCCACAGTTATCACCAAATGGCCGACAGGCGCGACGGTTGTCGGGTTGCGCATCCTCGTTCAGGCCATCGAGTTGCCGCAGACCTTTATCGGTGGCCAAGGCGCCCATCGCCACATAGCCGTCCATCACCTCGATATTGACCGGCGCTTCCGCCGCACCCACGATCGCGATGCGGGAGCGTCCGGCACGGATGTCCTCGATCCCCAGGCGCAGGTTGTATAAAAAGGTGGCGCAGGCGCCCAGCGCCGGGCCAGTTGAACTCAAGCTGCCCAAAACGTAAGCGCTGATAAAATCTCCGGGCATCTCCGCAAACCCAAAGGGGCACTGTTTTGAGCTCACCCGGCGTCCTTTTGACCGCGCGCTCAACATCCCGCCATAACCTGCTTCATCGAGCTGCCCCATCGCACCGGAGACGTAAACGCTGACGGCATCTGAGGGCACTGACTGTGACAGCGTGTCCCAATCAATGCCCAAATCGGCCAGCGCATCAGACATGGCAAACACCGTCATTTGCAGTGCACGGGGATGGTTGCGCGAGGGGTACAGTGCACCCGGGTTAAAGCCTGTAGGAAGTTGCCCGGCGCTGCTGACATCAAATCGCCGCGTGCTGGGGAGCATGACTTCGGCGCCTGGCGGGAGCGTCGCTAACACCCGTTTACCCTCAGTGATCTCGCATCGCGCATCGATCACCGCCCCCTCGCCGATGCCCCCTGGCACATATTCAAAGATGGCTTCCGATTGACCGGTCTCTAGGCTCGCCCGTCGGTGCCAGCGCACAGCTTTATAGTCAAACCAGTCCGGTTCTATCTCGCGAACGAGGGTGTGGTTCAGGATCTGGGTGGCATCCGCTATCCCCATCATTTGCGCGAGTGCGCCTGTGGTGGCATTGCGGTCCTCCGAGGACAGTTGGCTCCAGATCATGCGGCGATAGGCATGTCGTCGGGAAGTCCGACCCGCGCTGTTCACGCCGCCCGCTGCCACTAAAACCGGTAATCCAAGCATGATGTCTCCGACTTTTACGAGGCTCTCCCACCGGAGGTGCCCCAGAAAGCCATGCAGTCTACGCTCGACAGCGACTTTTTCTATGCGTATAACGCCATATATTATGACGATCACGCCAAAAGGGCGGGCAGAACTCCACATTGCTGCCCTGACGCATGAAGACATGCTCGCGTCTTCCATCGCGCTACCGCTGGAGATTCTCACCGGCGCGGCGCAAGCGCTCGGTCGATCCAGCGCGCATCGCCTCAATGTCTCGTGTTTCAGCAGTAAGGGTGGCGCACTCCCCGTCGGCGCCGGTCTCTCGGTGGGCACCCGCCCTCTCTCTGAATTTCAGGATGCCGATCTGCTCATTGTTCCCGCCATCTGGCGTCAACCCCAACGGGTGCTCCGACGTCACGCCGAGCAGATTAGGGTGATCAAAAGGCACATTGAGGCCGACCGACTCACTATCAGTGTCGGTTCGGGTAGCTTTCTCCTTGCCGAGACCGGGGCGATGCGCGGGCGATCAATGACCACGCACTGGCAATGGTTCGACGCCTTCGCGCGACGCTACCCTGCCGTCAACCTTGAGCGACGACAATTGATCACGCAATCCGGGGCCGTGTTCTGTGTCGGCAGCGTGAACTCCGTGGCAGACCTCATGATCTATCTGTGTGGCGAGATTTTCTCCCAGCGCGTCGCGCGCCACATCGAGAGCCAGTTCTCGCCCGAGATTAGACAGCGGTTCTCCCCCTCCCCTCTGGGCTCTCCGAGAGATCTTCACCCCGACGAGTTGATTGCAGACGCCCAGTCCGAGCTGATGAAGGACCTCCGTGTGCCGCTGTGCATACCGAAGCTCGCGTCGATGTTGGACATCAGTAGCCGAACGCTGATACGACGGTTCAAATCGGCAACGGGCGTCACGATCAGCGCCTATCTCCGCGAGCGCCGACTGGATGAGGCCCAGTCGTTATTGCGCAGGACAAACCTTTCCGTGACCGAGGTCGGGAGCGCGGTTGGGCATCCCGACCCGTCACACTTCACGCGCACGTTCAGGGAGCAGACGGGCCTGACCCCCACAGCATACCGAGCTGCAGTCCGGCAGAAAGCCTTCGAAGCCATAGACAGCTCCACGTGAGCTTGCAGGCCTCTCGCACTTCGGGCTAAATGCCCGCCCTAACCGAATTTGAGACCGCAATCCATGACCGATGTGATGATTATCGATGGCGCCCGGACCCCCATGGGCGGGTTGTTGGGTGATCTTGCCGACGCGACAGCCAACGAGCTGGGTACCACGGCCATTAGCGCGACTCTGGAGCGCTCCGGTGCCAGAGCCGACGCAATTGACGAGGTGTTCATGGGCTGTGTGCTGCCAGCAGGCTTGAAGCAGTGCCCTGCTCGACAAGCCATGCTCGGCGCCGGTATCCCCAATACAACAGGGGCCGTCACCATCAACAAGGCCTGTGGTAGCGGCATGCAGGCGACGATTTTTGCAGCTGACAGCATCACTGCCGGGACCAATCAGCTCGTGATCAGCGGGGGATTGGAGAGCATGTCCAATGCGCCACAAATTCTGATGACGGGTCGTCGCGGACAGCGCCTGGGGCACAGCAAGGTGTATGACCATATGTTTCTGGATGGACTGGAGGATGCCTACACCGGGGCAGCAATGGGCACCTTTGCGCAGAAAACAGCCGACGAGCACGGGCTGACCCGGGAAGAGATGGATGCCTTCGCCATCGAGAGTTTGACTCGCGCCCAGCGTGCGATCGATGAGGGGCTGAACAGCAAAGAAATAGCCCCCGTCACGATTAAAACCCGTCGGGGTGAGCACACGGTCACCATCGACGAACAGCCCCACAAAGCAAACCTCGAGAAGATTCCACAACTTCGACCCGCTTTTGCGGAGGGCGGCACCATTACCCCCGCCAATTCGAGCTCTATTTCTGACGGCGCAAGCGCTTTATTACTGGCGAGTGAATCTGCAGCGAGTGCACATGGGCTCACGCCACGGGCAAGGATCGTGGCGCATGCTCGAAACAGTCTTGCACCCGAATCGTTCACGCTGGCTCCCATTGGCGCCACGGAGCAAGTGCTCGAAAAGGCGGGCTGGACGGCATCAGATGTCGACCTGTGGGAGGTCAATGAGGCATTTGCTATGGTCACGATGCTCACCACACGCGCACTTGATTTAGATCCCGCCTGCGTGAACGTGCATGGCGGTGCGTGTGCCCAGGGTCACCCTGTCGGCTCCACCGGCTCGCGCATTATCGTGACGCTGATCCATGCGCTGGAACATTACGGTAAGAAACGGGGCGTGGCGGCCCTGTGCATCGGCGGCGGCGAAGCCACCGCAATGGCGATCGAACTGATCTGACGTGGATGACTGATCACCCCCATGCTTAGCGACATCCCAACACTGCTTGACGACATCAGCGCTGGCCGCATGGTCATTCTGATGGACGACGAGGATCGGGAAAACGAAGGCGACTTGATCATTGCCGCGGAGAAGATCACCCCGGCGGTTGTCAACTTCTTCGCCACGGAAGCCTGCGGCCTTATCTGCATGCCGATTACCCCAGAACGCGCGAGGCAACTGAATCTGCCGCTGATGGTTCGCGACAACCGCTCACAACACGAGACCAATTTCACGGTTTCGATTGATGCCACATCACAAGTGGGACCTGGGATCAGCGCAGCGCAGCGCGCCCACACCATCTTGCAAGCGGTGGCGGAGGATGCAACGCCAAAAGATATTCAGCAGCCAGGACACATCTTTCCGCTGGTTGCCAAACCGGGCGGAGTGCTCAAGCGAGCGGGTCACACCGAGGCGGGTGTGGATCTGGCCCGCATGGCCGGGCTGGCGCCGGCGGCAGTGATCGTGGAGATCATGAATCCGGACGGCACGATGGCGCGCCGCCCCGAGCTAGAGATCTTTGCCAAACAACATCAGCTCAACATGGGCACCATTGCCGACCTCATCGAGTACCGCTCGCTCCATGAGCAATCGATCGAACTTCACTGTGCTGAGCCCATTCACACCGAGTGGGGGCGCTTTGTCTTGCATACCTATCGGGATCTTATCGATGGCACTCTGCACTTTGCGCTGAGTCTTGGCGACCTGTCCGCACCCGGCCCCGTGCCGGTCCGGGTCCAGCCGATGAACACACTTCGGGATTTTTTGGGCACCCGTTTGGATGCAGACAGTGCGCCCGGCTGGTCCTACCGCGCTGCAATGAGCCACGTGGCGACGGAAGGTCGCGGGGTCGTCGTATTGCTGGGAGGGACCGAAACCTCCGACACGATTCTCGAAGACATCGACCAGCTGTTGCATGCAGAGCAGCGACCCGCACCACCCCAAAATTACCGACTCATCGGCACCGGCGCGCAAATGCTCCGCCATCTCGGCCTGAGTGAGCTGCAGTTACTGTCAGCGCCACTGCATTTCAACGCCCTGTCGGGCTTCAACCTTCAGATCACCGATTTTCTGCCAGCTCCTGGCCGATAAGGTGAGATCAACCAGCTATCAATGCTTGAACTTGCGTTGAGGGTAATTGATCTAAAAGCCCCATTCATCCGCAGACCTCAGTCGTGAACTCTTAGCAGTGGAAGGTCACCACATCACCTAGTGAGGCGCGCTCGGTCGTGACCTCATTGACCGCTGTATCGGTGGGATACCCAAAAGACATGCCGAACATCAGCTGCTCGTGATCGCCCAGAGAGAGCGCCGGACGAATCACGTTTGCGAGAAACGCGAGTGCGGTCTGGGGACAGGACCCCAAACCATGGGCGGTAAGGCCCAGCATCACGGTCTGAGCAAACATACCGAGGTCGCAGGCCTCTCGCAGACCAAAACCGGTGGGCAGCGTGAAGAACGCAACCGCGGGCGCATCGAAAAAACTGAAGTTGCGCATAAACCAGGCGTTGCGCTCGGCCTTCTGATCACGGGCTATACCCAGTGAATCGTACAAGGCTGCGGCCGACGCATATTGGCGCTCCTTGTAGACCCCCTCGTATTGACCGTCGTAGGGAAAATCCAGTGCGATCTCGCCCGCCGCAAACTTAGCAGGCAGCTCCTGACGGAGCTGCTCGAGCGTTTCACCCGTGACGACATGCACGAACCAGGGCTGGGTATTACAGTTGCTTGGCGCTCGCTGCGCCGTGCCAAACACCGACTCGATAATCTCTCGGGGCACAGGGTCGGACTTAAAGTCGCGCATTGACCGGCGACGGCTCACAACATCGAGGAATACCTGTGTCGGATTTGCAACGTTCATGGGCACCTCATCGTTTTCGTTCGTATCGTTATCAGCACGTGCGTGTTGGGACTCATCTCAGCGGAGATTCCCGTCGATGCGCTCCGGTATGTATTCCGCCGACAGCCAAGCGCGCCCCACTCTGCGCTCATTGGCCACCGGTGCGAGCCGCGAACCTGACCCTGTTGATGGGCAGGCTCCCGTCGCCAGCCAATCCAGCGCTGCGCCAAGCGAAGCCTCCTTGGGGTCGCCAAAGGCGTTGAGAATGTCGTCCTCCGCCTCACACAGCGTGAACCTCCCCGTGCCCTCCAGTCCTACCTGGTGGTACCCGCCTTGATTCTCGCCGTTAACGATTTCAAAGGCCGTCAACCGCAACGCCACATCGCAGTCTGAACGCGACAAACCCTCCACAAACTCGTACATGTCCCAACGGCCCTGTCCGACCTGCTTTCCAAAGGTATTGCCGCCCACCATCACCACGTCGATGTGCGGATCAAGACCATTGATGATGAGTTCGCTGGCGGAGGCCGTTGAGCGGGAGGTGATAAAAGCAATGCGACTAGGCGAGAACGTGTCTGAGAGCTCATCAAAGAACCCCCAGTTGCCTTGATCGTCGTTGTAATCAGGGTGTTGGTCGTTGACCTGTATTTTAAATGAGGGCGCTCCTCTGGCCGTCCGTCCGGCGAGCAAATCCATCATCGTGTCGGCGACTCGCAGTAGACCGCCGCCGTTGTAACGGAGGTCAATAACCAGATCGGTCACATCGTTATTCGCAAAGACGGTCGCCGCCTCGCTCAGTGACGAGAACCCTTCGGCAGGGTCAAGCGCCGCGTCGATGAACTGCCGGAGGTGAAGGTAACCCACCGGAGCAGTACCCTCCCGAGCAATTAGCTGTGTCGCCTCCGCCAGAGCCGGAGGTGCGAGCTCCTCTTTAGCCACTAAGACTTCAATTTCCTCAGCGCCTTTTAC
>WTHO01000145.1 GCA_011523115.1 Halieaceae bacterium
GGTCTTCGTTTTCAAGCGTACCGTGCGGGAGACGGCGCAGCGTTACAACATGTATGCCACCTTCATGGCCAAGCCCATGCAGCGCGAGCCGGGCTCCGCGCTCCATATCCATCAAAGCGTCATCGACTTGGAGACGGGGAAGAATCTGTTTACCACGGCCGAGGGCGAGCCGAGTCAGGCGATGATGGAGTACATGGGCGGCCTGCAGCGCTACACGCCAGAGCTGATCAGTTTTTACGCGCCGAACGTGAACTCCTACCGACGGCTGGCACCGGATATCTCGGCCCCGATCAACCTCAGCTGGGGTTTTGATAACCGCACGACGGCATTCCGTGTGCCCAACAGCGATGCCGCTAATTTGCGGATCGAGAATCGGTTCCCCGGCGTTGACGCAAACCCTTATCTGGCGATCACCGCCTCGCTGGCGAGCGGGCTGTTGGGCATGCGCCAGCACTTGCAGCCGACCGCCCCGCATCAGGGCACTGCCAACGAAGACAGCGTGGGTGTCGCCAGAACACTGGAGGAGGGTGTCCGCAAGCTGAACAATACTCCCGAGCTACAGGCGATGATTGGTGAGCTGTTTATGCGGGCCTACGCAGCAGTGAAACTCGATGAGTTTGAAGAATTTAATCGCGTAATCAGCTCCTGGGAGCGCGAGCACCTGTTACTCCAGGTCTGACGTGATCGCCGTGATGCTGCAGTGCCGGGGCACTGGTAACGCCTCATGACAGCGTCGACCGGCCTCTATCAAGTCTTTCGGTGGGTGAAGTACCTTACCTACGCGCTCCTTTCGCTCAATATTTGGCTGTTCTTCTCGGAGGAGCTAAACAGTGCGCGCTTTGCCATCGAAACGGGTGAGGAGGTCGCGCTGGGGGTGCAGCTATTCTCTGCAACGCTCGACACACTGGCCTGGGTCATCCTGCTGCTGCTGTTTGAATTGGAGACCGCCGTGATTCCCGATGAGCGCTTGCGGGGGAAGATCCGATTCGGGATTCACGGTGTTCGAATGCTCTGCACAGCGGCTATTGTCATGGCATTTCTTGGCTATTTCGGCGAATGGCTCACCTTATTACCGAGTGAGCTGCTGTCAGGGGATGCCTGCTCACGCGTGACAGAGAGTTGGTCCGTGATGATCAAGCTTGACGATTTCATGCCGCTCACGGCAGAGAATTGCGGGCAGTTTGGGGCGGATACCCGGGTCGTCTTAGGTCTCGATCAGGTCATGGCCTCACCAGCCGGCTTGCTCGAGGGCCAACGCCTGGCGCTGGTGGATGTCATCAACTCAGCCGCCTGGATCCTGGTGGTGATCTTGCTCGAGATTGAGGTCAGGGTGCTGACCCGCTGGGGAGGGGCGTCGATGCCGCTGTCACAAGTGGCGACATTTGCGAAGGCAGTGCTGTACGCCACGCTTGTAGCGGCAGCCATTTACTGGGGTTTCAAGGGCGACTTTCTCGATTTCTGGGACGCAGCGTTATGGCTATTTGCATTCGTCTTTATCGAACTGAACGTGTTCGAGTGGCAGCAAGAGCTACGCGATCAGACCAGCGAGAACCCCGGTATCAGCTGAATTAGATCTCCTCGCCGAAGTCGAGGTCGTAGTCCCCCAGCTCCTCGCGCAGCCTGAGCATCTCGAGTCGCTCCTCTGCCCGCCGTCGCTTCTCCGCTTTGAGCGCTTTTTCGGTGACGGCCTCCGCAAAGTCCATCGCTTCGAAGTCGTCGTCTTCCAGTTCGCCCAGAGCGGGATCAAACAGCTCTTCGCTTGGGCCCTCGGTTGTGACCGTTGTGTCTCTCTCACCCATAAATCACCCCCCGATGATTTTGAACAAAAGACCAGCGCCGTTGCTGGTTGGCGCCATCAGAGCGCAGAGGTCACTGCGCTACAAGAAATTTTTTGGACTGAACAGGTATAGCTCAAATAACAAAACAAGCTAAGTATCCCGCTTGGTTTGGATGTATAAAGATCAGTTCCCCCTGACGATTTTGCTATCGCGCGGATCACCGAGCTGCCGCGCCCTCACTGTCTCGCTCTGCGCCACGGGCTTGGTCACTTCGGATGGGGACTCAGTTCAGATGGGTTGCGGGTAACTGCGCCCTGATGGACAGAGCGATTTCCTCCGGGGTGGCCTCATCGCAGTCGACGACGATCTCCCCGTACCGCTCGTAAAGGGGAAC
>WTHO01000082.1 GCA_011523115.1 Halieaceae bacterium
TGTCGTCCGAGCTGGAGCTGTCAAATGAGTTTGCTTCGATAGGGGTGAGCGGCTTTGCGGGAGGGGCGCTGGTAAGGGAAAAAAGGGGCGATCCATGCCCCCCGGTAAGGTGTGCCCAAGGCTGGGGTCTTAAGGCCATCCGTGGCCACCTTGTGCACTCCCGTCGTCCTGACTTGCGCTTAGAATGTCGCATATTGCAAAAAAAGTCAAGCGCGCATTTGTGCATCAGTCAATGGCCAAAAAAATAATAATAATGTTTAAAAACAATATTATAAAGAATTTTTATTGATCGTATTCGAATTTCAACCTCTTTAATATGCCGATAAATCCATCCTTTATGTTGCAAAATAAAACAGTCTTTGGCGGTTCCTAACAAAAGGGCTTTTGATTTTGCGCAGGAATGCTCGTGTTTCAGGCTTTAGTGTGGGTAGTAGCTAGATAGGATCGGAGCCAGCAGCGCTGGATCGACCAAGCTGTGTCCTGCTCTGTGAAATCGAGCAAGGGCGTCGCGATCTGGGAAGGTGAAATAGTGCCCCGGGTTGTCAGGGGCGACTGCTTCGGGGCTTTCCTGAGCATGAAGCGTGTCGATGGCTTCGAGCAGCGCTCTGCAGCCGCTAGGGTAGAGGTTGAGTGTATTTGACAGGTAGCAGCCATCCGGGTCTGTTGGGACGCCCTGAATGCTGATAATGCGGCCCGTATCGATTGTTTCATCATCTACCCAATGAAGCGTTGAAAAGAGCTCTGCATCGCCAGCCAACAATGCTCTGAAGGTCGCCATCACCCCCCGATACTGAGGCAGTTTGCCGGAGTGTAGATTCAGTGCGCCCAGCCGAGGGATATCGATCGCAGATTGCTTGAGAATGCGCCCGTAGCGGATCGAAACAATCAGATCGGGGTTCGCGCTTTTCAGTAAAGCGATACCCGACGGGCTATTCGGATCGTTGAGGCGCTGCATGGGTGCTGTCAGAAACGTGCTTAACGCGCGGAAAGTCAGTCGTTTGCCGCGCTGTGAAAGATCGTCAATCGGGGGGAATAGCAGTTGATCGAGCAGGGTGTGCTCGAAAAAAAACAACATCGCTAGGGAGGGGTCATCGGGTTGCGTGCCGACTCGATCCGAGTAAAAAGCGGTGAGCTGATGTCTCTCGACCAGCTGCGGTAGGAGAAGATTCAGCGCAACGTTGCTTGCGAGATCTCGATTGATAAGGAGCGTTATGCGCACTGATAAATCGCCCAGCAAAGAAGCGGCCAGTTTAGATTTCCCAAGTCTCGGTATCCATCGCTGGCCTCGATTCTTGTGCTGAGGGGCGTTGTCTGCTTGACTCTCGCACTCACTATAAAAAACACCGATTGAGGTTTTAGGTCGATGTACCGAGTGATCACCTGTAACACCAATGGTATCCGAGCTGCGGCAAGAAAAGGTTTTTTTGCATGGCTAGCGGAGCAGAATGCGGACGTCGTGTGTATTCAGGAGATAAAGGCTAAAGAGGTACAACTCACTGACAGCGTTTTTTATCCGGAGGGTTACCACTGTTATTACAACGAAGCTGATCGGCCGGGCTACTCTGGTACCGCTGTTTTCTGCAGGCGGCAGCCGGATAAAGTGATTACGCGTTTGGATTGGGAAATTATTGATACTGAGGGTCGCTATATTCAGGTGGACTTTCCAGGTTTGAGTGTCATCTCGCTCTACGTCCCCTCGGGCTCATCGTCGGATGCCGCCCAGGCCCGCAAAGACGCCTTCATGGGCCCGTTTTATGATCACCTCGCCGCGCTCAAGCGCAAACGCCGGCAGTTCATCATTTGCGCGGACTGGAACACCTGCCACCAAAACATCGATTTAAAAAACTGGCGCAGCAATCAGAAGAACTCAGGTTTCATGCCGCACGAGCGCGCCTGGTTGGATAGGATCTATGATGAATTAGGTTGGATTGATATCTTCCGTGAGATCACGCCTGAACCTGATTTGTATACATGGTGGTCTAACCGTGGTCAGGCGTGGGCCAATAACGTAGGGTGGCGCCTCGATTATATGTTGGTGACGCCGGGTCTCTCCGGCAAAGGTCTGAGACAGTCAATTTATCGGTCGGAGCGTTTCTCGGACCACGCACCACTGACCATCGATTTTGATCTGGCGCCCCCCGCCTGAGTGCAGGCCGCCGAGCATACGGATATTGTCACCGCAATGTTGTTGAAAATTGACCGAGCGCTTAGAGTGGCGCCTCGGTTTTAGGAGAGCGCTCTATGTTGATCCCGCAAGCATACGCCCAAGCTGCCGGCCAGCCTCCGCAAGGGGGCGGCTTGTTCCTGCCACTGATGATGGTGGGCATCCTGTTGTTCATGTATTTCACCACCATTCGGCCGCAACGAAAGCGGCAAAAAGAGCACGCTGCCATGGTGTCGGCACTGAAAAAGGGGGACGAAGTCGCGCTCTCCTCGGGCATGCTGGGCAAGATTAGCGGTTTGGATGAGAACTATCTGGTTCTCGCGGTCGGCGGCAACGTTGAGCTGAAATTTCAGAAGATCCACGTTACCTCCGTATTGCCCAAGGGCACGTTAAAGTCTGTTGGCGTTGAGTCTGATTGACTATCCATCGCGCCTGAAGCTGGCGCAGGTCCCAACTCCGCTGGAGTTTCTGCCCCGGGCTACCGAGCGATGGGGCAGAGGCAAACGTCTCTGGATCAAGCGGGATGATCTGACGGGCTCTGTACTCACCGGCAACAAGATCAGAAAGCTCGAATTTATTGCCGCGCATGCCGTCGATCATGAGTTGGCAACGCTCGTCACCTGTGGCGGCGTCCAGAGCAATCATTGTCGCGCCACAGCGCTGGTTGCCTCGAGGCTGGGGTTGGGATGCCATCTGGTATTACGCGCCGACCAGGAAGAGGCGGCTCTTACGGGCAATTTTCTACTTGATCAAATCGCCGGAGCTACATTTGAGATTCTGCCCGCTGCCCGTTGGGGACGCGAATTAAAGACGACCTATCAAAGGTTGGAAGCCGAATTCAAGCGAGATGGAAGGCCTGCCCTGATGATTCCGACCGGTGGCAGCGACAGTCTTGGCGTCTGGGGGTATATCGCTGCATCAGAGGAGCTCAAGGCGGACTTGGATGCGCATGATATAGAGCGAGCAGCGGTGGCGCTCGCGACGGGATCAGCCGGCACGCAGACCGGGTTAACTGCCGGGGTAGCGTTGTTTGACGTACCGGCAAGTGTAACTGGATATGCGGTCTGCGATGACGCTGAGTGGTTTAACCGCAGGGTGATGAGTGACTGGCAGGCATCCGTGGATAGGTGGGCCCAACTACCAGATATAACGATTGCGCCACGAACTCGTGACCACTCCGTTGGGCCTGGCTATGGACGCGCCGACCCTTCGGTGTATGCCCTGATTACTGATTTGACTCGTTTGGAGGGGATAGTGCTCGACCCGGTTTACACCGGCAAAGCCTTCAAGGGATTGGTTGAGGATATCGCCGGGGGCTTTTACGACGACTGGGATGACATTGTTTTTGTGCACACTGGCGGCGTGTTCGGCCTTTTCTCACACTCGGGGCACTTCACAGAAGCCGTGCGCACTCGTGCAGAACCAGTGGATTAGATCGGTCATAAGGACCATATTTTGCATGCCGCTAACACTTCATCTTTGGCTATTAGGGCCCACAGCTCGAGTGGTCATCGCGCGTGACGCGCTGATATGCTGACCACTTCGAGGCGGTCTTAAATCAAGGTCCGAGAGTAAATGGAAGCTGTCATTACTGAGATCAACGGGTGGGCGTGGGGCGTGCCGATGCAGGTCCTCCTGCTGGGCACCGGCATGTTTTTGACTCTTGGCTTGGGTTTTCTCACCTGGAAGCGTCTGGGATTTGCGTTTCGATTGCTGCTCGGGGGCTTCAAGGGAGAGGGTGAAGGCGATATTCCGCCTTTCAGGGCTCTCATGACCTCACTGAGTGCGACCATCGGTACCGGTAACATTGCTGGCGTTGCTACGGCCATGACGTTGGGGGGGCCGGGAGCTCTATTTTGGATGTGGCTGACTGCCTTATTCGGTATGGCAATGAAATATGCCGAGGCGGTACTGGCAGTGCGGTATCGCGAGCAGGATGACCAAGGCGGGTACAGCGGTGGTCCTATGTACTACATCCGCAATGGCCTGGGGCCTCGTTATGCGCTGTTGGGCAGCGCTTTCGCTCTCTTTGGGAGCATGGCCGGCTTCGGGCTGGCCAATACGGTTCAATCAAACTCCGTGGCGCAGGTACTCGGAGATCAATTCCACATCCATTGGGCGCTCACTGGCGTTGTTCTAATGCTGGTTGTGGGTGCGGTCATACTGGGTGGTATTCAGCGCATTGCGGCCACCGCGAGCGCCGTGGTGCCCGCCATGGCAATCGCTTACGTACTGATGAGCGTGATTGTGATCGCTTTGAATATCGAGCAGGTGCCATCGGCGCTGGCGGCCATCATTGACGGCGCATTCAACGGAGCCTCAGCAGCTGGTGGGTTCGCTGGCGCTACGGTGTGGGCTGCTATTCGTTTTGGTGTCGCCCGGGGTATTTTCTCAAACGAGGCAGGGCTCGGCAGCGCGCCGATTGCCCATGCCGCTGCGAAAACCAGTCAACCGGTGGAGCAGGGGCTGGTGGCCATGCTGGGGACTTTCATCGATACGCTGGTGGTGTGCACGATGACCGGGCTCGTCATTATGTTGACGGGGGTGTTGGAATCGGGGATTTCGGGTGCCAGTCTGACCGCGTCGGCGTTTGGGTCGACCCTCCCGGGAGGGGAGTTGGTCGTCACGCTGGGTGTGGTCCTGTTTGCCACAACGACCATGATTGGCTGGTCTTTCTATGGCGAGCGTTGCGTTGTATATCTCGTTGGCACTAGGGGCATTTTACCCTTTCGGGTTTTGTGGGTGCTTGCGATTCCCGTCGGCGCCGGCACCGATCTCGGTCTCATTTGGCTGATTGCGGACACGCTCAATGCGTTTATGGCTATTCCCAATCTCATCGCACTGCTCCTGTTGTCGCCAGTCGTGTTTCAGTTGTCTCGGGCCTATTTCGGGGGAGCGGAGTTTAAGCAGTCACCATGACGCAAGCTGAAGCCAAAAATCTGGTTGTCGCGATCTCATCCCGCGCGCTGTTCGATCTTGACGAGGCGCACTGCATCTACGAGAGGGACGGGTTGGAGGCTTACTCGGCTTATCAGATCGAAAAAGAGGATGAGGCATTGAAGCCGGGCCAGGCTTTCCCGATGGTGAAGAAGCTACTGGCGCTGAACGCGCAATTGGCGGATCAGTTGCGGATCGAGGTCATTCTACTCTCACGAAACAGCGCAGATACCGGCTTGCGCGTGTTTAATTCGATTGAGCACTATGGGCTGGATATAACGCGGGCCGCGTTTTGTGGCGGGCAGCCGCCCTGGCGCTACATCGATGCATTTGGATGCCAGCTATTTCTCTCTGCCGAGGGGGGGGATGTCCGCGTTGCGCTCGATAATGGTGTGGCGGCGGCCACACTGGTATCTAAAGCCACCGCAGAGATCGATGACGGACAGCTCCGTTTCGCCTTTGATGGTGACGCCGTTTTATTTTCAGACGAGGCGGAGCAGGTTTTTAAGCGAGAAGGTTTGGACGCCTTTGCTGCCAGTGAGGATGCCGCGCGAAGACGCCCCTTGATGGGCGGCCCTTTCAAGAACTTTCTTGCCGCGCTTCAACGCTTGCAGCAGGCGCTTCCCGCCGAGAAATCCCCGATCCGGACGGCATTGGTCACCGCACGATCTGCACCGGCTCATGAACGCGTGATCAGAACGCTCAGAGCTTGGGGGATTCGCATCGATGAGTCGATCTTCTTGGGGGGCCTCACCAAGACCGAGTTCTTGAAGGCCTACGGCGCAGATGTGTTTTTCGATGACCAGCGGGCGCATTGCGAGGACGCGGGTGGGCATGTTCCAACGGGCCACGTGCCGCATGGCGTGGCCAACAGTGTTTAACGCTGATTATAAAAAAGCCTAATTTTTATTACTTTTTCTGGCAGATCCCCAAAAAGCGGAGTAGAGTTTTCACAAGTGCAACGCGTGGCGGGAGGAGAGTCCTGTCGTGAAACTTCAGCAGCTACGTTACATCTGGGAAGTCGCCCATCACGACTTAAACGTGTCTGCCACGGCACAAAGTCTGTTCACGTCTCAGCCCGGTATCAGCAAGCAGATCCGTCTGCTCGAAGATGAGCTGGGTGTTGAAATCTTTGCACGTAGCGGCAAGCACTTGACCCACGTGACCCCGGCGGGAGAGGTCATTCTGGATCTCGCCGGCGAAATGCTGCGTAAGGCTGACTCTATCAAGCGTGTTGCCCAAGAGTTTTCAGACGAGACGGCGGGCACTTTATCTATCGCGACGACCCACACGCAGGCTCGCTACGTGTTGCCCGAGGTGATCAAGCGATTCATGGCGCAATATCCCGATGTATCGCTGGCGATGAAGCAGGGAACACCCCCACAGGTGGCGCAGATGGCCGCCGACGGTGAAGTGGACTTCGTGATTGCGACAGAGGCGCTGAATCAGTTTGCCAGCCTTATTACCCTGCCTTGCTATCGGTGGAATCGTTGCGTGGTGGTGCCCGAAGGTCATCCTTTGGCGAGTTTGAGTCACTGCTCTCTGGAGGCCATTGCGGAGCATCCTATTGTGACTTATACGACGGGTTTCACAGGTCGTTCCAAGTTAGATGAGGCCTTCAGCGACAGAGGTTTGATTCCCAGAGTCGTCTTCACCGCAGTAGACTCAGACGTCATCAAAACATACGTGCGTCTTGGTCTTGGTGTCGGCCTGATTGCCGGGATGGCCTACGACCCAGAGCTGGACGCCGATCTCATTAAAATTGATGTGTCGCACCTGTTTGCCAATTCAGTTACCAGTCTCGGGTTTCGCAAAGGGTCGTTTCTTCGCGGCTACATGCATGACTTTATCCACGAGCTCGCGCCGCATCTAGGCAAGGAATTGGTCCAGGAGGCGCTCTCTAGAGCAAAGCTAACGGATCGCATCGCGCTTTATGAGGGCATTGAACTGCCCGAGCATTGACCCTTACTCGCGAGTGTTTCCATGATGGGGCCCACCTTGTCTAGCGTTTCCTGATGCTCGGATTCCCAAGAAGAACTTGCGGTAATGCCGCCTCCGCCCCAGCAATGCAGTGCCTTATCTCTCACCTCTAGTGTGCGAATAGCGATACTGCTTTGCAGCCAGTCCACATTGGCCATCACAAACAGTGACCCACAGTAGGCTCCCCTGGCATGTGACTCAAGTTCAGCGATGATCTCCACCGCGCGCCTCTTGGGCGCGCCCGTGATTGAACCGCCAGGCGAGGAGGCGAGTAGCATTTGACCGGCCGTGACTCCAGGGGCGAGTTGACCCTCAACAGTGCTGACAAGGTGGTGAACGTTGCCGAAGCTGTGCAAGCCACAGAGCTCGGTGACCCTCACGGACCCAATTTCACAAAACTGTCCCAAATCATTTCGTAAAAGATCTGTGATCATGATGTTCTCGGCGCGATCTTTTTCAGAGGTCAATAATGCGTCTGCAAGACCCTTATCCTGTTCGGCATCGGCATGCCGGGGGGCAGTTCCCTTGATGGGCTGTGTTGTGACGAGGCCGTCCTGAATTTTCAAAAAACGCTCCGGCGACAGTGACAGGATGGCATGGTCTGGCGTTGGCCTCATGAATCCTGAGAATCCGCCCGCCAAGCGTGAGCGCGTTGCGCGGTAAGCAGACCAGGGATCCCCCTCGAGTCTTGCCTCGAAGCGCTGCGCAAAATTCACCTGATAACAATCTCCAGCGAGAATATAGTTTTGGATGGCTTTAATCGCTTCACGGTAGTCGTCTTGACTAATGGATGCGGTAAAGGGCGCCGTGAGGGAGTAGGGTGCTGGGTCGACGTTGGTATCTCCGGCCAGAGCCTCCAGCACAGTCAATCGCGTCTTCTCCGGACAGTTTGGGTGAATCAGTAATTCGGTTGTTTGGTTCTCCCGGTGTGAAACCAGCATCCAGTGGTAGATGCCGGCAGCGGATCGTGATGCCTCATGAGACTTTCTCATCAGCGCTCCCGCGGGCGCGTCATAGTCAAGGCACCCCACTGCAATACACCCTGTGAAGGTCCCTGAGGCATCAATCTTGTCATGCCCTGCAGAATTTGCCGCCAAATCGCGTTCAATGGCGGTCATCCATTCCGCAAGGTTTCCCGAATAACCATCGAGTCTGTGGGTCAGTGAGGGCAGTGCGGTCAGGAGCTCGATTTCAGCGCTACCTTCCTGTTCGCCACTGTCCAGATATGCGAAGCCACTGAGATGTGCGAACCGATCTGCCAAATGGGTCAGGGTCGGGGTGTACTCCAGAGTGATAACTGAG
>WTHO01000277.1 GCA_011523115.1 Halieaceae bacterium
CAAGCGCTGAAAGGCATTGATTTGCGGGTGGCGCAGGGGGATTTCTTTGCGCTGCTGGGCCCCAATGGTGCGGGCAAGTCCACGACCATTGGTGTGATTTGCTCACTCGTCAACAAGACCGCAGGTACTGTGCGGGTGAATGGCGTGGATATCGACGAGGATTTCCCACGCGCCAAGCGCCACCTGGGCGTGGTGCCGCAGGAATTCAACTTCAACGTCTTTGAGACGGTTGAGGACATTCTGATCCATCAGGCCGGCTATTACGGCATCCCACTCAAAACGGCACTGGAGCGGATTGATACGTATTTGGCCAAGCTGGGCTTGTCAGAAAAGCGCAAAACCCGGGCCCGCATGCTGTCGGGCGGGATGAAGCGGAGGTTGATGATCGCCCGGGCGCTGATCCATGAGCCCAGCGTGTTGATTCTCGATGAGCCAACCGCCGGTGTTGATATTGAGATGCGTCGATCCATGTACGACTTTCTGCGCGAAATCAACGAGGCCGGCACGACGATTATTCTGACAACGCATTATCTGGAGGAGGCGGAGAGCCTTTGCCGCAACATCGCGATCATTAACCATGGCGAGATCGTCACGAATACTTCGATCAAGAATCTGCTGCGTGAACTTCATCGAGAAACCTTCATTCTTGATTCTCGCCAAGCCTTGCCCGAGACCCTCGCTGTGGAAGGTTTTGAGCTGACACGCATCGACGACTATTGCCTCGAGGCACAGATTGAGCAGGGGCAGGATCTGGCAGAGTTGATGTCTCAGCTCCACGGGCAGGGCATCAGCATCCTCAGTATGCGCAACCGGGAGAATCGTCTGGAGCAGATGTTTGTCTCGCTGTTGGAGCAGGCGTCGTGAGCCCTTACGAGCAGTGGGTGGCACTGCTGACGCTGATGCGCAAGGAGATTCGGCGGTATACCCGGATCTGGTCGCAGACCCTGTTGCCTTCGGCGATCACCATGTCGCTGTACTTTCTCATTTTTGGCAGCCTGATCGGATCACGAATTGGCGAGATGGGCGGTGTCAGCTACATGGAGTTTGTGGTGCCCGGGCTGATCATGATGGCGATTGTGACCAATTCTTATGCCAACGTGGTGTCGTCTTTTTTCGGCGCTAAATTCAATAACAGTATCGAAGAACTGCTGGTGTCGCCGACGCCGAATCACATCATTTTGCTGGGGTTTGTCTCCGGCGGTGTGAGTCGTGGCATGCTGGTCGCGGTCATTGTGACGCTGGTTTCGTCACTCTTCGTCGACCTCGCCATCCACAGCTATGCCGTGGTGGTGGCGGTTGTGGCATTGACCTCTGTTTTGTTCTCGCTCTGTGGCCTGATTAATGCCGTCTTTGCCAATACCTTTGACGATATCAACATCGTGCCGACTTTTGTTCTCACGCCCCTGACCTATCTCGGCGGCGTGTTCTACTCTTTGGAACTGCTACCCGATTTTTGGGCGACTGTGTCGCAGGCCAACCCGCTGGTTTATGTCGTGAATGCGTTCCGGTTTGGGGTGCTTGGTGTCAGCGACGTCAGCGTCGGTTTCGCCTTTTCAATGATTGGCGCCTTCACTCTGGTGGCCTATCTTTACGCCGCCCATCTCCTGCGAACGGGCAAGCGGCTGAGAACCTGACAATCGTGGCAGGTGTCCTGGGCAGAACGGTAGCCGCGCCAGACGCATACGCGCCTGAGGTGCTGGAACCCATCGAGCGCCTCCGGCCTGCGGGCGCTGCGCCCTTTGGTTGGGATGTATGGCACGCCTATGAATTATCTTGGTGCGTGGGTGAGGTCATCTCCGAGAGCGTGGGCTGGTTTGCTGTGCCGGCTGATTCGCTCGCCACTGTCGAATCCAAGTCTCTGAAGCTTTATCTGAACTCACTGAATCATCACTCTTTTACCTGCGACCAAGATGCCGTGGAGACGATTTCCCACGACGTTTCCGCCTGCGTTGGTGCTGAGGTATCCCTCCGTTGTCTACCCGTTGATCAACTTGGGGATATGACCGAAGAGCTCTCTGGTGTGAATCTGCCGGCTTGCGGCAAGGGGCTCGAGCCTGCGACAATCTCCGCCGAAACGCTGACGCATTCACCAGGGAAGGGAAACGTCGTGTCTGAACATCTTGTGAGCCA
>WTHO01000049.1 GCA_011523115.1 Halieaceae bacterium
GCCTGTCGTTTCGCGGATCGCGTGGTGATCACCAGCGACAACCCGCGCTCGGAGGCGCCTGATTCAATTATCGAGGATATTCTTGAGGGCTGCGGTGATTGCGCGCCACTAGTGGAAGTGGATCGTGCTGCGGCGATCGCGTTTGCGGTGTCTCAGGCACACGCGGGAGACACGGTGCTGATAGCCGGCAAAGGCCACGAAACCTATCAGGAGGTGGCTGGAGTCCGTTCGCCTTTTAGTGACGCGGATTGTGCCGCGGCGCAGTTGTTGCAAAGGCGGGCCGCCTAATGGGTACCGTCGCGCTCAAAACGCTAGCAGAAGAGACCGGGGGTGAGCTTATCGGCGCGTCGGTTTCTCTGAGCAAGCTGGCACTGGACAGTCGGCATGTGGGCAAGGGTGATTTGTTTGCGGCTATCAAGGGATCCGAGGTTGATGGGCACGATTATGCGGTTGAAGCCCTCAACGCAGGTGCGGCGGCATTGCTCACTCAGAGAAAATTGGAGGGGATAGCGCCGCAGTTGGTGGTTTCCAACGTTACGTCGGCCACCGGGCGATTTGGATTCCTCAAGCGCCAAGCTTTTAGTGGCGACATCGTCGCTATTACCGGCAGTGCCGGCAAAACCACAACGAAAAACCTTCTCGGAGCTGCCCTGGGGCCGCTGGGGGCGGTGCACGCGACGTCCGGTAACCAGAATAACGAACTGGGGGTCCCGGTGACGCTCGCGGGGCTGACCGACGCGCATCGCTTCGGGGTCATTGAGATGGGTGCCGGGCGACCAGGGGATATTGCCTACCTGTGCACCTTGGCTGCCCCGGATGTCGCCGTCTGTTTGAATGCCTCTGCCGCGCACCTTGAGAATTACGTTGACGTGGGTGCGATCGCCAAAACAAAAGGAGAGATTTTCGAGGGGCTGGGTCGGCAAAGTTTGGCCGTGATGAATGCTGATCAGGAATGGCTCCCTGGCTGGCGAAAGCAGGCAGGCAATTCACGCCAGGTGACATTTGGCTTCTCGCTCGACGCGGACTATCGCGCGACGGCTGTCGCGCATCGCGGGCTTGAGGGTGTTTCGTTCCATCTTACTGGGCCAATGGGGACTCTGCCGGTGTCGCTTCACCTCGCCGGTGAGCAGCACGTTGCCAACGCGTCGGCGGCGCTGGCGGTGGCGATCGAGCTGGGTGTAGATCCCCCTCTTGCAGCAGAGCGATTACTGACCGTACGGCCCAGCGCCGGCAGGGGGGCAGTCTTTAAACGCTCTTCAGGCGGGCGGGTTGTGGATGATAGCTACAATGCCAATCCTGCCGCGGTGAGAGCCGCCGTGGACGTGCTCGCACGTGAGCCCGTATATCGCGTGTTGATTCTGGGCCCCATGCTGGAGTTAGGTGAAGCCAGTGCTCGGTTGCATGCTGAGTTGGGGGCTTATGCCCGACAGGCGGGCATCGATCGGCTGATTACTGTTGGTGAGGAAGCGTCTTCAGCGGCTGAGAGTTTTGGCCAGCATGCATCCCATTTTGCCGACCTCGGGGCGTTGCGCGCTGACTTTCCGGCATTGCCGACAGATCACATCGTTTGGGTCAAAGGCTCCCGCGCCGCTGGATTAGAGCACCTTGTCTCATGGCTACTGGGCGCTGAAGAGGTGCCACCATGTTGATGTGGCTCAGTGCACAACTGGTTTCCTTCGACACCGGATTCGCCGTTTTTCAATATTTAACCCTGCGCGGGATTCTCGCCGCATTTACCGCGCTGGTGATCTCTATGGTTGTGGGCCCTTTTGTGATCGAGCGTTTGAACCGGCTACAGATAGGGCAAACCATTCGGGCCGAGGGACCGCAGTCTCATCTTGAGAAAGCCGGTACGCCCACTATGGGCGGCGCGCTGATTTTGTGCACCGTACTGGGTTCTACGCTTCTTTGGGCAGATCTCAACAGTCGTTACGTGTGGGTTGCCTTATTGACCACGGTCGCTTTTGGGGCCATTGGCTGGGTAGATGACTACCGGAAGGTGATCCGAAAGGACACGCGTGGGTTGCCTGCACGATGGAAGTATCTCTGGCAATCGCTGTGCGCTTTCGGCATCACACTCTATCTGTTTGACACCGCATTGGTGCCTGAGGAGACCACACTCT
>WTHO01000127.1 GCA_011523115.1 Halieaceae bacterium
TGCGCCACCGGTACCATATCGAAAAACGCGACCGCGGGCTGCGTGATGGCCAGCCGCCGCAAAAACTCAGCCGGGAACAGCCCACCCGTCCAGCGAGCGTTGATCTCGGTCACGATCACATCGTCGCCTGACACGAAGTAGTCGACACCGCAGTTAATGCCTTCTTCGGCGACATGACCATGATCTCGCGCGTAGGCGCCCACCTGCATCAAAACTGCCTCATGGGCCTCAGGCACTTCCAGCTCAGGCGAGATGTAGTTACCCACCCACTTACCGCCAGCAAACAAAATCTGGCGGACATTACTGATACTGACGTCCTGCGGGGTAATCGTGAGATCCACCGTCATCTCCCGCCACTGACTGATATCCAGCTTTTCCTGCAAGAGGATCTGCACATCGTCGCTGTACTCCTCAATTTGATTGAGGCAGTCAGCGACAGAGTCCACTGCAAAGACATTGCGAGATCCCGCAAGTCCTAACAACTTGACCATCACGCCGTTAGGAAACTCCGAAAACAAACGATCGGCCTTTCCTTCCCGAATCGCTCGCTTGGAGTACACCTCGGTGTGGGGCACCGGCAAACCGGCTTGGGGTGCATGCTCGGCAAAGTGTAGTTTGGAGTTGACATTCCGACTGACCGCCAGCGCCTCGGTGTTTTGGTGCAACGGCTCGTTGCTCCCACTGATCATGTAGAGGTTGGTCAGATCAACCTCAGGCAGGACTGCGGCGACACTCTCGTAATAGCCGTCGAGAGGGTGGAACTGCCACTGACTGTCAGGCACCGAATCGAGGCCCATATCGACGAACATTTCACTGTAGTGCCCCAACATGTCTCGCCACTCAAGGTCTGTGAAGGGTGACCCCAGTGCGACGTGATCTATTGATTTGCCCAGGCCGACGAGCGCAACTTGTAACGCACAGGTCAGCACTTGGTTTTCCTGATGATCAACCTGCTGTTTTGGCGTCAAGCTGGACAGGTCGTGATGCAGAGAGCAGTCGTCTCCCGCCATCGCATACAAAGTCGACGCGGACTGCTCGGGTATGAAACTTCCCACTTTCATGATCTGGTCCCTGAATTTGGCGCTTATTTTTATGACGGGGCTATTTAAACATTTGTCAGACTGAGTTGTGTCATTCCGACTCTAAAACTTTACTTCTTAAAACACCGGCACAGAGGATCTCGCCCTAAGAAAATAGGTCTGCCGTCTGCCCCGCCCTCACCTCGTCGATATCCACCGGCACAATCAGCTCACTGTCGTCATATCGGACGTTACCGACCCTCGTTGACACAGGATGAAACGAGATCTCCAGCGTCGGCAACTCCTCAGATGATTGTGCGCCATTGAGCCACGCACCCAGGTGCTGCTCGTTTAGCAGCACGGGCTGTCTGTGGTGAACTTTGGCGAGCGGCTCGGTCGCGCCCTGTGTGACCACCGCACAGCCAATGCCGGGCTGATAGACGCCCGCCATGTAGAATAAATCTCCGCCACGGTGGTGGTACCAAGGTTGCTTTCTTGACCCGATACGCTGCCACTCATACCAACCATCGGCAAGCAAAGCGCAACGGGCGAGATCGCGGAAAAGAGGCTTGGCGTCCAATGTCTCAAACCGCGCGTTAGTGACAAAACGGCTGGCGCCTGATCCGCCCAGCGGAATGCCCCAGTGGGCTGAAGCATGATCGCTGGCGTCTGTTCTGATCAGCACCTGTGACTGCGGGGCGATATTGAAACGGTCCGCATTCTGCAGCCCCAGCTTCGCGACATCTGGCTTGTTGGACACCGAAAGCGTATAGCGCCCGCACATCCTCAGACGGTCAGCCCGGCCGCTTTCAGCGCCATCGCGCCTAATATGCGCTCATCCCCTGCCGCCAACTTAAGTTGCTCCTTGAGATCGACGAAGCCGCCCCCGGCGATCGTGTCCATCTGCAACCCTGCTGCATGATTTTCCGACAGTCGCGGGGTCAGCTCCTGCTCAAAGCGCGTCTCGAACTCAGACAGCAATGGCAACACCTCCGCTTCAGAAAAGCCTGAGCTCAAGGCCCCGAGCGAATCAGCCAACTGATCGGCAACCCGAAAGCAGGTATTCATGCCCATGCTCCGCGCAGGGTGCATCGCATGAC
>WTHO01000272.1 GCA_011523115.1 Halieaceae bacterium
CATGACCGCGACGCTCGATACGCAGGCACTCAAGCAGCTGGATCAGGCGCACCATCTTCATCCCTTTACGGATTTTGAGGACTACGCACAGCATGGTGGACGCATTGTCAGTCGAGCCGAGCACGTTTACATCTATGATTCGGACGGCAACAAGATTCAGGATGGCATGTCAGGCCTGTGGTGCTGCAATCTGGGCTACAGTCAGGATCGAATCAAAGAGGCTGTGGCGCAGCAACTGGCCGAACTCCCGTTTTACAACAACTTCTTTAGGTGCTCTAACCAGCCAGCGGCGGAGCTGGCGGCGCGGCTTTGTGAGGTGACGCCTGAACGATTCCAGCACGTCTTCTTTACCAATTCGGGATCCGAGGCCAACGACACACAGATCAAATTCGTTCATCGGTACTTTGATCTGCTGGGTCAGCCCGAAAAAAAGCTGATCATCAGCAGGCATAACGCTTATCACGGCAGTACGATCGGCGCGTCATCTCTGGGTGGCATGTCGGCCATGCACAAACAGACCATGGGCCTTGATTACGTTCACCACATCCAGCAACCACATTGGTTCGAGGAAGGGGCTGATCTCGACCCTGACGCCTTTGGCATCGCCGCGGCGCGGGAGCTCGAGAAAAAAATCGATGAGTTAGGTGAGCACCGCGTGGCAGCATTTATCGCCGAGCCAGTGCAAGGGGCAGGTGGTGTGATTGTCCCGCCCGAGTCTTACTGGCCGGAGGTCAAACGGATTCTGGATGAGCGCGACATTCTGTTGATTTCCGATGAGGTCATCTGCGGTTTTGGCCGTACGGGCAAGTGGTTTGGTTTTGAGACCTATGGCGTCGAGCCCGATCTAGTGACCTTTGCCAAGGCAGTCACCAATGGGTACATGCCCCTGGGCGGCAGTTTGGTCAGTAAGAAGATCTCCGATGTGTTGCTCTCAGGCGGCGGGGAGTTCGCTCACGGGCTGACCTATTCGGGACACCCGGCATCTTGCGCAGCGGGGCTGGCTACCCTCAGCATTCTTGAGGAAACCCAGATCATAGAAAAGGGCGTGGTCGAGCTGGCCCCCTATTTTGCGAGCCGGTTGATTGAGCTGGCGGATCATCCGATTGTCGGTCAGGTCCGGGTGAAGGGGTTATTTGCTGCCGTTGAACTTGTGCGCGACAAATCGTCTCGGGAGCGCTTGGCACCCGAGTCTGCCGCTGCTGTGCACTGCCGCGATACTGCCATCACTCAGGGGTTGATGGTTCGTCAAACGGGAGACGCGATGATTATGGCGCCACCTTTTGTGACCGAGCGCTCCGAGATTGATTTTCTGGTCGATCAGTTAGCCGTAGCCCTCGATCGCACTGCGCAGCATTACGGAGTGGTGCCCAGCACGACCTGATCTGGGGTTTCACCGCCCTCGTATCTAACCGGCTATGAGGCTGGTCGATCGCTTTTGGTTCAACGCCGTGTGGTTTCAGGCCACCTGGTTTTGCTGTGTCCTGGGTCGCGAGGCCTGGGTGCCTGTTGCGCTGTTGTCTGTTGCGCTCCACTTTTTTCTGGTTGAGAGCGTTCCTGCCGAGTTTCGCCGCTTACTGCCCGTCGCGCTGACAGGTATCGCTGTCGACGTGATGCTCACAGTGCTCGGCGTCTTCGACTTCTCGGTTGCGACACTGGTACCCCTGTGGCTCATTATTTTGTGGTGGGTATTTGCTGCTGCTGTCTACCGAAGCTTCGCCAAGATAGGCCAATCCCTGTGGCTGGCTGCGGTTTTAGGTGGCATTGCGGTGCCGTTTAACTACATGGTCGGAGCCGGCTTGGGAGCGGTTTCACTGCCGTACGGGAATACGGTGACGGTCGCGATCTTGGTGGCTGTGTGGGCGGTGCTGCTGCCGCTGCTGTATCGCATCAGTCAGCGCATGGCGCCTGCCCTGTGAAACGCTCCTTATGTTGTTTTGCCTTGTGGGCGATAACCGCTTTGTCCGCGCTGGCTGCGCTTGGCGAGGATTCGGCTTCAACCGCCGACAACGCGACGCCTCCCCAACCCATGCCATCGAGTCGGGAATCACTGTCTCTCTCTACCGCGTCGTGGCCGCTGGTGGGAGAGGCGCG
>WTHO01000245.1 GCA_011523115.1 Halieaceae bacterium
CACTTTGGCTTCACCACCCCGCCGTCCTTCATCTATGCACTGCCTGTTTTCGATGCAGTCGGGAGTCTCGTGCCAAAGGTAAACGACCAGATAACGACGAGCATCACCACCATGCTGGTACCCAACCACGCCAGACCAAAATCACCCTGTGCCAAGAGGCCCGCCGCGACCAAGGGACCCGCGATTCGACCAAACGCCGCGGAGGAAGAGGTAATGCCAAAAAAGCGACCTCTGGAGGCCGGGTCAACGAGATGGCTGGCAACCGTGTTCATTACCGGTAAGCACAGCGTCGCTGCTGAAAAGGCGAGGAGGCCCAAGGCACTCATTGCCCACAGACCCGAGGCCACCGACGACAAAGCGAGCGAGAGGCTGAAACACATCGCAGCGCCGCGCAGCACCCTGAGTGTGCCAAACCGGTCTGTCATGCGCCCGAGCAAGTTGCCCTGAGTGAGCACCATGACGATGCCCACCAGCCCAAAAAACAAACCCACCTCGCGGGCCTGCCAGGCGAGGCCATTGGCCACCCACAGCGGGAACAGGTAGACCGCAGCGCTCACCGCGCAGGTGTGAAAGGCAAACTGACAAATAAACAACAAACGGCCAGATCGCCGCAATGTCTCGCCCATAGTAGGTGCGGCGGCCTGATGACTCTCGGATTCATCGCCAGCAGGCTTGATGATGCCGGCGGGTAACAGCGCCAGGGCCATCACACCTGCGAGGGCGGATAACGCCCCGGCGACCAGACACGGGAGCGCAAAATCGTTCTCGCTGCGCGCGAGTACACCGCCAATCACGGGCCCCAGAATCAATCCAATGCCAAAGGCGCGTCCGATCAAGCCCATAGCGCGAGAGCGCTGGTCCGGCGTGCTGGCATCTGCGATGAGCGCGGTGGCAACCGGCACACCGCCCGCCATCATCCCCGCCACCGCCCGGGACAGATAGACCATCCACAGCACATCTGCAAAAGCCAGCACGAAATGCGATATGGCCCCACCAAGGAGGCAGAAGCTGAGAATCGGTCGTCGACCAAAGCGGTCTGACAGCCGCCCCCAGACTGGCGCGACGATGGCGGCCGCCACGCTGTAGGTGGCGAGGATAAACGCGATGTCATCCGTGCCGCCACCTAGCTGGGGCGACAGAAAGGGCAGGATCGGGATCACGATGCCGAATCCGATCAGATCCACCACGATGACGAAGAACACCAACCACGCCAGCGACTGCCGGCGGGCGCGGTCAAGTAGGCGGGTCACGACTCGGTCCAGCGATGGGTCTCGGGCAGAGCGATATCAAATAGATCGAGGGCGCGGGCAACACTTTGCGTCACCACTTCATCAAGTGACTCCGGTTTGGCGTAAAAGGCGGGCACGGGCGGCGCCACCACCGCGCCCATCTCGGTCACCGCCACCATGTTACGCAGATGGCCTAAATGCAGGGGCGTCTCGCGCACCATCAAGACCAGCCGGCGACGCTCCTTCAGCACCACGTCGGCGGCGCGCGTTAACAGGGACGAGGTGACGCCGGAGGTAATCTCCCCCAGGGTGCGAATGGAGCAAGGGGCGAGCAACATGCCCAGCGTGCGAAAGGAGCCACTGGCCACCGACGCCCCCACGTTGCGCACGGGGTGCCACTCGTCAGCGAGGGCTCGAATCGAATCAACCGTGCGATCCAGTTCGTGGTGCACGGTCAATTCAGCGGACTTGCTCATAATAAGATGCGTCTCAACGGGCAGCGGCTGCAATAGCTCAAGCGCGCGCACTCCATACTGCACGCCTGACGCCCCGCTGATGCCGATAATAAGCCGATCCATTGTTACCGCTTCGAGTTACCGAGTGACCACAGTGTACCGGTTCTTCACCGCGTAACCGAATAACCCCAGCCCGCGGCACGCCTATGGGCGCGTGAAGCCCACCGGCGCCCAGCGAAAGTGCGGCTTCAGTTCCGTAAATGGCACGTCACACCCAAATTTCAGGGTGACCGACTCACGGCTCTTGGGCGCCAAATTCAGCTGGCCTGCATCGCCATCAATCGCGTCCCCCTGATCGTCTTCCAGCCAAAAGAAGTACTCGACGGTCGACGGCGCAAAGTTGTT
>WTHO01000208.1 GCA_011523115.1 Halieaceae bacterium
ACCCCGGCTTGGTCATGGTGATTTGATAAGTACCAATGATGCGCTCCCGAAAGCCCCCCTCGCAATAGCTGAGGTAGTAGCGCCACATGCGGATGAAGCGGTCGTCGAAGCCCATCTGCCGCACGGTATCGAGCTTGCCGAGAAACCCGTCATGCCATGCGCTCAATGTGTCGGCGTAGTCGCGGGTAATGTCTCGCAAATGACTCATTTGCATATCGGTGACGCGCGATAGCGAATCGCTGATGACGGTAAGCGAGGGCAAGCAGCCACCCGGGAAGATATAGCGCTTGATGAAGTCCACCGAATCGCGGGCCTGTTCATAGCGTTGCTCGGTCATGGTGATCGCCTGTATGACGGCTTTGCCATGGGGCTTGAGCAAGCGGCTGACGGTGGCGAAATAGGTATCGTAAAACTGGTGGCCCACGGCCTCGATCATTTCGATCGATACCAACTTGTCAAAGCGGCCTTGCAGATCGCGGTAGTCATCGAAGAGCACCGTGATGCGATCCTGCAACCCTTTGTCCGCAACGGCCGCGACGGTGTAGTCAAATTGCTCACGGGAGATGGTGGTTGTGGTCACGCGGCAACCGTAGTGTTCGGCAGCGAAAATCGCCATGCCGCCCCAGCCAGTGCCAATCTCCACCAGATGATCCTCTGCCGTAAGTTCCAGGTCCTCGCAGATCAGCCGCAGTTTGTGTTGCGCCGCGGTGGCCAAGTCACTGTCAGGTGTGGGGTAGACCGCTGAGGAGTACATCATGCTCGGGTCGAGGAACAGCGAGAAGAAATCGTTACCGAGATCGTAGTGTGCCGAAATGTTCTCACGGGATCGGGTGGTGGTATTCCGGCGTGCCCAATGACTGACTTTTAATGCCACGCGGGCCAGCAGGTTCTGCTTGTCAGACATCGCCTCCAGCATCGCCATATTGGCGCTGAACGCCCGAGTCACTGCGGTCAGGTCAGGGCTACTCCACAGGCCTTCAATGAAGGTCTCGCCGGCGGCGATACTGCCTCCGGTCAAAATCCGTCGATACAAATCATTGTCATGCACATGCACCTCTGCATGCGGTGCCGATGGATCAGCTGACGAACCAAAGGTCAGCGTCTCATTTTGCTCCTTCAGCGTCAGAGAGCCGATCTGCAGCTTAGCCAGAACCTTCAGCATGAATGAGCGGGCCAGACCACCATTTTTCTCCGGCAGCAGCATTGGCAGTTTGGAAATATTCTTGACGCTGTATTCGCTCATGCTGACCCTCTTACGGACGGTTCGTTGAGTCGACGGTTACGTTAATGCGATCGCTTCGGATGAGAATGCAGGCTGACGCCTTTCAAAAACAGACGCAAGGCCTCCCAGTAAATACCGGCGACAACCTTCACGGTCATGAGCGGGTAGGAGAGGATCGCTCGGCGGGCGTTGCGAGCGTCTAATGGCTGACCCGTCAGCGTCAGCACCGCGTCAAATATGCGCTCATCTTTCTCAAACAAGGCAATCTGAATCTGCAAATCGTCTCCCGGCGCATTGCTGGCCCAACGATAGGTCATATCCATAGGGTTGAAGGGAGAAACATGGAGCGCCTTGTCGAATTCTGTGCGCAGTGGCGCATCGTCCCCGGGCGCTCTCAGCACATAGCTGTGCCGCTCACCCCATGGGGTATTGGTGACTTCTGCTACGACGTATTCGAGCTGCTCCCCCGTTGGGTCGTAGCAGTAATAAACGGCAATCGGATTATTCTGGTACCCGAAGTAGCGCCAGTTAGCGAGCAGATAGATAGGCCCCGTTTGCTGTTGACCTGTCTCCTCAAAGATTCGCCGCCGAACGGCGTCGCCGAGGGGCACGGACTGATCACCCAGAAAATCACCGCGCACAAACCGTGCAGGGGCCCAGCGACTGACAGACCACAGTGGTAGCTGCTTGATGAACTGCGGCAGCGAATCGAGCTCCACGAAGGGCATGAAAACCTTGTAAGCGAAGCGGTGACGCTTCGGGGTGTAGCGAGCGTGCTGTAGGGTGCCGGTGTAGAGTCGGTTGATCACGCGGCCATCTGGCGCGCCGCACAGAGGCTCTCGGCCACCCTGAGCCCACTGCTCAAGC
>WTHO01000010.1 GCA_011523115.1 Halieaceae bacterium
CTTTTCTGACTTCTTGATGTGGCTCATCATGCGTCGCCGGCGCTGTACCCTGCCGCTGGGTTAATTTGTTGCGTTTCCCCGCATAGGGATTGTCACCAGAGCGAAGCTCGATACGGATAGGCGTACCGTGCAGGGCCAGCTCTCGGCGAAAGGTCTTTTCCAAGTAGCGCTGGTAACTCGCCGGCAGCGCCTCGGTCTGGGTACCGTGCACCACGACCACCGGCGGATTCTGCCCGCCTGCGTGGGCATAACGAAGTTTGACCCGGCGGCCGTTCACCATAGGTGGTGGGTGGGTCGCCACCGCGTCTTCCAGAATGCGTGTGAGTCGGGGCGTACTCAAGGCTCGCGTCGCGGCCTCGTGAGCCGCGTGGATCGAGCCGTAAAGCTTGCCCACGCCCGACCCGTGCAAGGCTGAGATAAAGTGAATGTCCGCGTAGTCAATAAATTGCAGTCGCCGTCGCAATTCTGAGCGGATCCAGTCCCGCTCGTCGGCCTCGATCCCATCCCACTTGTTCAGCGCAATAACCAGTGCGCGGCCAGCGTCAATGCACTGCCCCAATAAGTGCAGGTCCTGCTCCACAATCCCTTCATGGGCGTCCAGCGTCAGGATGACCACTTGTGCGTCGGCGATTGCCTTCAGGGTTTTGACAATCGAGAATTTCTCTACCGCCTCGCGGACGTTTTTGCGTTTGCGCACACCTGCGGTATCGATGAGCGTGTAGCGCTGGCCCCGGCGCTCATAGTCAATGTAGACGCTATCGCGGGTCGTGCCCGGTTGGTCGTAGACCACCACCCGCTCCTCCCCGAGCAGACGATTCACCAGCGTCGACTTACCCACGTTCGGGCGCCCGACGATCGCTACACGAATACCACCGCTGGCTGCGTCCGGCTCCTCGGGTGACGTGCTGTCGATCCACGGCGAGAGAACCGAGCTAATCAGCTTTCTTACGCCACGATTGTGCGAAGCGGCAATGGGATGGATCAGATCTACGCCCAATTGATAGAAGTCGCTGGCGGCAATGTCCTCTCCTACTCCGTCGATCTTGTTGACCACCAGATGAAAGGGCTTGCTTGTTGTCCTGAGGTGAGTCACCAGAGATTCATCACCCGGTTGCAGGCCTGCGCGGCCGTCAACAAGCAACAGCACAACATCCGCTTCGGCAATGGCGGCCATCGACTGGCTTGCCATGGCCGCATCGATACCCGCTTCCTCGCCGGTGATGCCACCGGTGTCGATGACAATGAACCCCGTATCCTCAATGCGCCCATGTCCGTACTGCCGATCCCGCGTCAGACCGGAAAGGTCGGCAACCAGTGCATCCCGACTGCGGGTTAGCTGGTTAAAGAGGGTGGATTTGCCAACGTTGGGGCGGCCCACCAGAGCGAGCACAGGGAGCATGGCGTCAGTTTCGCGTTTCGACGTCGTAGGCTTTCAGCGTACCGTCGTTGGTGTAGACGAACAGACGGTTACCCCGCACCAGCATGTCTGCTCGCGCACCGCTAGAGTCGACTTTGGTTCTCCCGACAATGTCTCCATCCACCTGGGACAGCAGATGGAGATACCCTTCGAAGTCTACGACCGCGACGTAGCTACTGACCGGGGTCGGTCGGGACAGGTCTCTGAAGCCCAGATCAATGTTCTGCCAGCGGACGCCCTGCCCATTGCGCAGGAAAGCGCTGACGGTGCCGTCGTCATCAGCAACGTAGACATTGCCAAACCCGACACCGACACCTGATACCGACGAGACATTGCGCTGCCAAATCCGGCGCCCTGAACGAATATCGATAGCAACGAGCCGGCCCTGATAGCTCGCGGCGTATAGCTCGGTGCCCTGCAGTGCCATGGTCCCGTCAATATCGACGATCCGCTCGATCTCGGAGCGACCCTGCGGAATGGCAACGCGCGCCTCCCAGGCAACGTTACCGGAACGCAGGTTCACCGCCACAACCTTGCCGTCCGCGAATCCCGCAATGGCATTATCGCCAAGAATCATGGGCGTGCCGGTTCCGCGCAGCGTCAACACGGGCACATCGCTGGTGTATGTCCAGCGCACTTCACCAGTCTCATAGTCAAAACCCATCAACTTGCCGTCATAGGTCTGAGCTACCGTGTATTGACCATTGGCCTGTGGCGCCGACAGCACCTCGCCCGAGACGACGGTGCGCCAGATCTCCTCACCGCTGCTGGCATCGAGCCGCATCACCAAACCTTCGGAGGCACCGACAAATATCGAGTCCCCGTGGTGGCCCACACCCCCCGAGAGCGCCAGTTCGAGATCCCGCTTCCAGCGGACACGGCCACTCTCGGGCTCCACGGCCACCACTCTGCCCTCGGCGGAGGCGACGTAGATAGTGTCCTTCACCAACACCGGATTGATTTTGTAAAGACCCTCACCCTGTCCGTCGCCAACACCTCGCGACCAGCGGCTTTTCAGCTTCGCCTGCTCCGTGATTTTCTGGAGCTCCACTGGCTCCCGGGGATCAAACTCGTCATCACTGAACCAGCCTTTGATCGTGCTACAACCGGTCACCAGCGCGAGACTCAGCACACAGATAAAACGGCAGGCCCGGAACATCAACTGGCATCCTCGGCAGGTGCATCCTCTGACGAGGGGGGAAGTCGCGTCTCCAAAGTACGTACCTTGTTATCGAGGACCACACTGTACTGGCCCAGGTCTGATGCCAAATCTCGACCCTGACGATAGGCCGTCAGCGCTGCCTCGGGTCGACCGGCTGCAAGATGGATGTCACCCTCTGCCTGAGCGTAGGCGACCGGATAGGCGCTGCTACCCTTGGCAAGAATAGCTAATGCCTCGGTTTCATTGCCTTGATCGGCCAGCACGCGCGCCAAACGTAATTGAATCAGCTGCCCAATATCAGAACCCGTATCGCCGGCGGTCAGAGCCCAGCGAAGCGCCGCTTCTGCGCCTGTCATATCACCGGCATCGACGGCGATACGCGCCTCCAGCATCGCGCCAAATCGCGCATAAGTAGAACTCGCATGGTCGTCTCTCAGCTCGGTAGCCAGCGACGCCAATGCGTCGGGATCACCGTCACCGAGATGATTCGCCAACATCGCGGCGTAAAGATCTGAGGCTGCCTCCGTCTGGGATTCCGTGAAACCCTGATACTGCTGCCAGCCAACGGTGCCCAGAACCGCAACCACCACCGCGGCTACGATGCCTTTGCCGTTTTCATCCCACCAACGCTTGAGGGCTTCGAGATCGGCCTCATCCTGCATGTGATCCGCCACGCGCGACTCCTCTAATCAGGCACCTTGTGCCTCGGCGAGATACCCCGCCACAAATGCGTCTAACTCTTCGTCTGCGATGGTGCGCTGTTCGGCGTCAGCCCTGAGCGGTTTCAGGGTTACCTGTTGCGCAGCCACCTCTGCGTCACCGTAAACCAGTGCCCAAGCGGCTCCGCTTTTGTCAGCACGTTTGAACTGGCTTTTGAAGCTACCACCACCCAAATGCTGAATGATGTCGAGCTCCGGGTACTGGCGACGCAGTGCGTCCAATCTTGGCAGACTGTGTCTGAAGGCAGTCTCACCTGCTGTGATGACATACAGATCCGCCGGGGTCGAGACTGTAATATCCAGCGCCTGCATGAGCAAGGTCAGTCGTTCCAGACCGATCGCGAAGCCCGCCGCCGGCGTCGCCTTGCCCCCGAAGGTTTCTACCAGCGTGTCATAACGCCCTCCCCCGCACACCGTACTTTGCGCGCCCAGATGGCCGGTAGTCCACTCAAATACGGTCTTGTTGTAGTAGTCGAGACCACGCACGAGGCGGGGGTTGACCGCGTAGGGGATATTCAATGCGCCGAGGTAATCCAGTAGCTGGTCAAAGTCAGCCTGGGCGTCAGCGTCGACGTAGTCTTGCAGAAGCGGCGCCTCATCAAGAACGCTCTGGGTGTCAGGGTTTTTACTGTCCAGAATCCGCAGGGGGTTCGTCTCAAGGCGTCGCTGGCTGTCCTCATCAAGCTGGTCACGACGCAGCGACAGATAATCCACTAAGGCCTCACGGTAGCGGGCACGGTCAGCCGCTGACCCGATCGTATTGATTTCCAGTTGCAACGCATCATCAACCCCCAGGCGACACCAGAGTTGGCGGCATAGCGCGATCAGCTCCGCGTCCTGATCGGGGGTCGCCACCCCGAAGGCCTCCACGCCCAGCTGGTGAAACTGTCTTTGCCGTCCCTTTTGCGGGCGCTCGTAGCGAAACATCGGGCCCATGTACCACAGGCGCTGGGGCGTCACCGCCAGATTGTGCTGCACCACGGCCCTGACACAGCCGGCCGTGCCTTCAGGACGCAGTGTCATGCTCTCGTCGTTGCGATCGGCAAAGGTATACATCTCCTTTTCGACGATATCAGTGACCTCGCCGATAGAGCGCGCAAAGAGTTCGGTCGACTCAATAATCGGTAGCCGGATTTCCGAATAGCCGTAGCTGGAGAGCACCTCTAACGCAGCGTCCTCCATTGACTGCCACAGGGGTGTGTTCTCGGGCAGGATATCCACCATCCCGCGTATGGCTCTATACGATGTCATGCGATGGGTGTCAGAGGGTACTGGAAATGATGTTGGCGTCCCGTTCGGAGCGCGCCACCTCCAGGGCGGCCGCCCGATCGCGAATCACGGATTCGAGATGATCGACAAAATCCTGATTACTGACTTTGTGATCCGGCTCTCCTGAAATGTAAATGAGATTATTGGGGGTCGCACCCGTTAACCCGACGTCGGCTTCCCGCGCCTCGCCCGGCCCGTTGACGATACAACCAATGACAGCGACGTCCATCGGGGTACGCACATCCTCGAGTCGGTTTTCCAACTCATTCATAGTGCTGATTACGTCAAAGTTCTGTCGTGAGCAGCTCGGACAAGCGATGAAATTGATGCCATTGGTCCGCAATTTCAGGCTTTTGAGAATTTCGAAGCCGACTTTGATCTCCTCCACCGGATCTGCCGCGAGGGAAATGCGGATGGTATCGCCGATCCCTTCCATCAATAACATGCCCAGCCCCACCGCCGACTTAACCGTACCACCGCGGGTGCCGCCGGCCTCGGTGATGCCCAGATGGAGAGGCTGTTCGATTTGCTCTGCCAGTTTGCGATAGGCCTCGACCGCCATGAAGACTTCGGAGGCTTTCACGCTGACCTTGAAATCCTGAAAGTCGTGCCGATCCAGAATATCAACGTTACGCAGAGCAGACTCCACTAAGGCGTCGGCATTGGGCTCCGGGTATTTGCGCAGCAGCTCCTTGCCCAGTGAGCCCGCATTGACACCGATGCGAATCGGAATTCCCCGATCCTGACAGGCCGCAATCACTTCTTTGACTTTCGCTTCGCGGCCAATATTGCCCGGATTAATACGGAGACAATCGACGCCGTACTCGGCGACCTTCAGCGCAATTTTGTGATCAAAATGTATGTCTGCTACCAGCGGCAGTCCGGCGCGTTGCCGAATCTCACGAAAGGCCTCGGCAGCCTCCATGCTCGGAACCGAGACCCTGACCAGATCCGCCCCTGCGGCGGCAATGGCCTGAATCTGCGCGACGGTCGCATCGACATCGCAGGTCTCTGTGTTGGTCATACTCTGGACTGCGATCGGTGCATCACCACCAATCGGTACGTTGCCTACGTGGATCTGTCTGCTAATGCGGCGCTTAATTGGCGAAGGCTGGTTCATGGCCACTGTCCTCTCGCGCACGGCGGTAAACCGTGCCCTCGTTATCGACTCTGACGCTCCATCCACTCCCGGTACTCGGGTGAGTCCGGATACAGGTTACGCAATGCCAACTCATAACTGCCCAACGCATCTTGATCGCCTGTTGCATCGGCGATTTGCAGACCGAGCAGGAGCCCCCGCGGCGATTGCTGTGGAGAGACCGTCCTGTAGGCCCCATGATACCGCTTGGCTTCGTCAGTATCACCCGCCTCGAGTCGAAGAAATCCCATCTCCAGTAGCGCCACGGAGTTGCGCCGATCCATCGACAAGGCGCGGGTAAAGGCCGCCTCGGCGCCCGCCGGGTTGTCCAGCTGCAAGCGGCAGAGGCCGAGATTCAGGAAAGCCATTGGCCTGCCGCTGTAAAGCGTATCCTCAGTGACCGTAGAGAACTCGCGTTCCGCCTCACTAAAGCGACCCTGAGAATACAAAAAGGCGGCAAAGTTATTGCGCGCTCTGGACAAAGTCGGATCGGCTTTCAATGCCGCGCGAAACTGGGACTCGGCCATCTCAAATTCGCCGGTACTCTGATAAACCAGCGCGAAGGCCTCAAATACCTCAGCATTCTCGGGATCGATTTCCTGCGCGAGCTCGAGATTACGCTTGGCGTTCTCCCAGTCCCCGACGCCAATATACTGGCGCGCCAGCGCAACCCGCTTATTCAGGGTGGCTTCAAGATCAGCGCTCATGGGCGACCCGCCACTGTATTCGGTCACACAGCCGGATAACGATGCGATCAGCAACGCGCACAGAGCCCCCACTGCGGACAGTCGTCCGATCCGCCAGAGCCAACGCTCAGCAATAGGGCTGTGATGATGTCGTGGGTTCATAGGTCAACCGCAATAGCCGCTCAACCCGATTCCAACAGGGTCTGAGCGCTTCGTCCAGCACGATGGCGCTCAGCCCGACGGGTTCGGTCAACGACTTCCCCCACTAACTGACCGCAGGCTGCGTCGATGTCGTCCCCGCGAGTTGTGCGCACAGTGACAACGAATCCTGCATCCGTCAGCACCTGCCAGAACCGGCTAACCGCATTGCCACTGGGCCGCTGGTAACCGGAATCAGGGAAATCGTTGAACGGAATCAGATTGATCTTGCAGGGATAATCCTCGAGCAGCGCGGCCAACTCTCTCGCCTGATCGACGCTGTCGTTGACCCCTGCGAGCAGGGTATATTCGATAGTCACCACCCGCTTTTTGTCTGTTTGCGCGTCCAGATAGGCCTTGGCAGAGGCCAACAGCCTCTCGATCGGGTACTTTCGATTGATGGGTACGATTTCATCTCGCAGTTGATCGTTGGGCGCGTGCAGCGATACCGCCAGACTGACATCCGCCCACTCGGCCAGCCGATCCAGATTCGGCACCACACCCGATGTCGACAACGTCACCTTGCGCTTCGACAGGCCATAGGCGAGATCGTCACACATCAAATTCATCGCCGCCACGACGTTATCAAAGTTCAGCAGCGGCTCCCCCATACCCATCATCACGACGTTGGTGACGACACGTCCTTTCCCTGACTGCCAGGCATCGTAAGAATTGATCGCCAGCCACACCTGGCCGATGATTTCCGCAGCTGTGAGATCACGTTGAAAACCCTGCTTGCCGGTCGAGCAGAAGGTACAGTCCAGACTGCAACCGACCTGAGAGGATACACACAGGGTTGCCCGGTCGCCCTCGGGGATAAGCACCGCCTCAACGAGACTCCCGCCCTCCACAGCAATAGCCCATTTGCGCGTCCCGTCCTGAGAATCTTGCTGCTCTGCAATACGGGGAGGCGTGACTTCGGCAATCTGCGACAACCGATCCCGCAAGGCCCGGCTCAGGTCCGTCATGTCATCAAAGTCGCGCACCCCGCGGTGATGAATCCATTTCATCACCTGCTGGGCGCGAAACCGCTTCTCGCCCAGATCGACGAAAAACGTCTCAAGTTGGGAACGGGTCAGCCCAAGCAGATTGCGCCGATCCGACGCCGGGGTCGTGGCAATAATGTGATCCGGCGCAGTCATGATGTCAGAGCCGGCCGGGGATCAGCGTGAGCAGATCTCGCTCGACGCGAAGAAATAGGCGATCTCGCGCTCTGCTGAAGCCGGCGAGTCCGAGCCGTGCACCGCATTGGCATCAATTGACTGCGCGAAATCCGCCCGAATCGTGCCTGCGTCGGCCTCCTGAGGGTTGGTCGCCCCCATCAACTCGCGATTTCGCGCGATCGCGTCCTCGCCCTCCAAAACCTGCACAATCACGGGACCTGAGGTCATGAAGGAGACCAGGTCAGGGTAAAACGGACGCTCACGGTGCTCCGCATAGAAGCCGCCTGCCAGGTTATCCGACAGGTGCACCATTTTGGCCGCGACCACTGTCAGGCCCGCTGCCTCAAAACGGCTGATAATCTGTCCGATCACGTTCTTCCCTACCGCATCGGGCTTGATAATCGATAAGGTGCGTTCCACCGCCATGTCTG
>WTHO01000279.1 GCA_011523115.1 Halieaceae bacterium
TCCTGCATGTCGATTTGGTACTTGAGCTTTCCCTCACCAATCCAGCCCAGCAGGTCTTTGATTGCCTCGCCTGCCCGCGGCAGATAGTCGAGCACGATAAAGCCCTCCATGCGGCTACGCATGATGACCAGATTCATAATGTTGGTGGGGCCCGGCTGAGGTGTCGTCGCGTTGTAGTTGGCGATGCCCCCACACATGACGACCCGTGAGCGCATATTCAGGTGATTCAGCGCCGCCTCGAGGGTATCGCCACCGACATTGTCGAAGAACACATTCCACTTCTCTGGGCAGGCCTCAGCGATCTGCTGATCGAGGTTGCCCTGCTTGTAATCAATCGCGTGATCAAAGCCGGCCTCCTCAGTCAGCCAGGCGCACTTCTGGGGGCCGCCCGCAATACCGACCACACGGCAGCCTTTGATTTTGGCGATTTGCCCCGCTACGGAACCCGTGGCACCGGCCGCGCCCGAGACCAGCACCGTCTCGCCGGGCTGGGGATCGCCCAGATCCAGCAAGCCAAAATAGGCTGTGAGACCGGTAACACCCAGCACCGACAGCATCATCTCCGGGGGCGCGCCCTCCGGCATCGGTCGTAGGCTCGAGGGCGGATGGGCCGGGTCAACGACTGCATAGTCCTGCCACCCGTTCGTCGCCTGCACCATTTGACCCGCCGAGAAATCCGGGTGATTCGACTTCACCACCTGCGCCACGCAGCCTGCACGCATGGGCTCACCGATCTGCACGGGCGGCAGGTAACTCTCGCGATCCATGGTCCAACCGCGCTGGGTAGGATCAAAAGAAAACATGAGGTTGCGAATCAGCACCTCGCCCTCACCGGGCTCGGGGATGTCGGTCTCAACGTACTTGAAGTGTTCGGGGCCGATCATGCCCACGGGGCGCTCGTGTAACAGCCACTGTCGATTCATTGTTCTATATCTCCGCGTATCACATGGTTATCGCCGACCGCTTAACCTCGCGCTGACCTCACCCGAGGGCGTGCCATGTAGCGAGGGTAAGCGTCGGTTGATTGAGAGATGCGAACCATACCGCATCGGCGACCACTTGTACCCCGCGCCCCATCGCGGGCTGATGACGCATGGCAGGTCAGGTGCGGGCCGTCTGCGGGGGGCGTATGATTTGCGAAGACTCCGCCGGACACACAGACCTAACCTTCCCGGACCAGCCCATGACACTGACGACGCTCCATCTGAACCTCTCCGAGAGGCGCAACCCCATCGCCGGGAAACCATTGTTGGCTGGCCTGTTCAGCGTGTGGCTCGCAGCATCCGCAGTCTCCGCGGCTGGCGCTAACGATGGCGACCCGCAGCCGGTGCTCACGCGGGTGAGCCCGCGTGCGCAAACAGTCGCAGCGGTGGCGGATCAGCTGTGGGAGCGGGCCGAGCTTGGCTACCTCGAGCAACATTCCAGCGCGCTTTTACAACAAACACTCGAGGCAGCGGGCTTTGAAGTCAACGCCGGCATTGGCGGCATCCCGACGGCGTTCACCGCCAGTTTTGGCAGCGGAGCGCCGGTGATTGGCATCATGGGTGAGTTCGATGCCCTGCCCGGGATCTCACAGGCTGCCCTGCCCGTTGCCCAGCCGATTGATGGCAAGCCCAGCGGCCATGCCTGCGGACACAATTTGTTCGGCGCCGGTTCACTGGGTGCGGCGCTGGCCGTCAAAGACTGGCTCCAACAAACCGGCCAAGGGGGCACCGTGCGGTTTTACGGCACACCAGCAGAGGAAGGCGGCTCGGGCAAGGTCTACTTGGTTAGGGCCGGCGCTTTTGACGACGTCGACGTAGCGCTGCACTGGCACCCGGGAGATGAGAACAGCGCCAGCCCCTCCAGCACGCTTGCCAACAAATCTGCCAAATTCAGATTCTCGGGGGTGTCATCTCACGCGGCTGCCGGACCCGAGCGCGGCCGCTCGGCGCTCGATGCCATCGAAGCCATGAACTTTATGGTGAACCTGCTGCGTGAGCATGTACCGGAGGAGACCCGCATCCACTACGTGATCACCGAGGGCGGCATTGCGCCCAACGTGGTGCCCAACTTTGCCGAGAGCTTTTACTACGTGCGCCACCC
>WTHO01000170.1 GCA_011523115.1 Halieaceae bacterium
GCACAGACTGTCAAACGGTTGGCGGCTCGGCCTTTCAGTTCACTACCCGCGTTGCGCGTGAAGATTTTGAGTTACTGAGCGGTGAATTGACGGCCTATGTCAAAGTCGCTGAGAGCGGCAACCCGCGCGCCATGAGCTTCTGCGGACGCTGCGCCACTATGCTCCACACGGGGAATACCGACGACACCGGTCTCCTCTCCCTCGGCTCGGGGGCTGTGAGCAAAAGCACGAACTCAGCCCACAGTTTCAGATCTGGTGTCAGTCATCCATGGACTGGGTAGAGGTGGAAGGCGGCATCAAAATGCCGGATCAGGGCGGTATTAGCGCGCGCTAATTAGCGATCTCGGCACCTTCCGGCGGCAATTCCGATTCAAAGATCTGATACACCTCAGGCACACCCTGGGCGCGGTCGCTCTTGGGCGAGACACCCATGTACTTTCGGTAACAGCGGCTGAAGTGGGTGGTCGAGACGAAGCCACACATCGCTGTGATCTCAACAATCGAGCGGGAAGTCTGCTTGAGCAGCCTGCGGGCACGGTCCAGTCGCAGCTTCAGGTAGTAGCGCGAGGGCGTGCTGTGCAGGTGCTTCAGGAATAACCGCTCTAGCTGCCGGCGGGAGAGCTGCACGTACTCGGCAAGGTCCTGTAGTGGCAGCGGCTCCTCGAGGTTTGCCTCCATCAGCTGCAGCACTTCCTTGAGCTTGGGCTGCACCTCGACCTTGCGCGACCACATCGGAATCACCTGCATCTCGGCGTCGCTGCGGTGTCGCTCGCAGACCAACATGTCCGCCACGCCATCCACCAGCGATTGCGGGTGCCGCTTGGCCAGCATCGCCAGCATCATATGCAGTGGCACCGTACCACCGGTGCAGGTCAGCCGATCGCGGTCGATGGTGTACAGGTGGGTATTGAAATCGATCCCGGGGAACTGCTCGGTCAGCAGCGTCAGACAATCCCAATGCGCGCTGCACTCGTAACCGTTGAGCAGCCCGGCACTCGCCAGTGCATAGGAGCCGGTACACAGGGCCCCCATCTGCGAACCTCGCTGAGCCTGTTTGCGCAACCACGCCAGATCAGCCTTGGTCACGGACTGCTCAATATCGATACCGCCCACCACGATCACGAGATCGAGCTCCAGCTCGTCAGACAAGCTGTGATCGAGCTTGACCCGCACCCCGTCGCTGCTCACCTGTTCGCCCTCGCCGGCACCGATAAGGCACCATCGATAGAGTTCGGTATCAGACAGGAGGTTCGCGACACGCAGGGGGTCGATGGCGCTGGAGAGCGAGACCAGCGTGAACTGGTCCATGAGCAGGAATCCCACCCGCTGCGTCACCTGCTTCTTAACGCTACCCACCGTCTCCACGCTGGCACCCTCTCGACCATGCCGTGCCCAACCGTGGGTGAACCACGGAAACTGCACTTATCGGGATATTCTGGTCGAAGATGCGCGCAAAAGCGACATAGGTCGCCCAATTACGACACCTTTTGCAAAGTGCGTGTGCTGGGATCCGTGGAAAACTGGATCACCGTGGCTAACGAGCGTTTGTGCGGCCGGGTTGAATACCCCCCTCATTGAGGGGTCGTGCTGAGAACCGGTGGCGGCGCTAAAGAAAAAATGGGGGCCTAAGCCCCCGTTCTCGATTCAGCTGCGAACCCGTTCGTTGTCGGGGTCGAGCAGTGCCCGGTAACCTACCGATACGATCTTGGCGGGGAAGAAGCACCCGAAGTACTCCATCAGCACCGAGTCGCCCTCCTTCGCGCGATCCGCGGGCAGATAGCCCATGGCGATGTTCTGGCCAAGTGATGGACCAAAGGCCACGCTGGTGGTGTAGGAGCGACGCCCGTGGGAGTCGATGATGACTTCCTTCGACTCGGGGTCGAGTAGCGGCCAGTGCCCTACCGGGTAGCGCGTCACGCCCTTGTCGTCGGTGGTGTCTTCCAGCACAAAGGTGCAGAGATAAGCCGCCTGCTCGGGCAACTCGCGCTGCGATACGTAAGCGTCTTTGCCGTGGAAGTCAGCCGCCTTGACCTTGGGTCGTGACAGACCGGCCTCGTAGAGGTTGTAGTCGATCT
>WTHO01000251.1 GCA_011523115.1 Halieaceae bacterium
ATGATCGCGCTTCAGCGACGCGCATTGCGCCCGCTTTACGTCGCAAGTTAGAGAGGGCGGGCATTGACCCTGAGCAAGTAGAGGGGTCGGGGCCAGAAGGCCGTATCACTAAAGAGGATGTTGACCGGGCGATCGGTTGATCTTTTTAAATAGCCTTCAGTCAGGGCAGAGATCGATCTGTGCTGCCCCTTCCTGCGCGGCCTTCAACGTCATCGCATTGAACACGTAGTCAACTTCGCCTTCTGGGGTGAAATAGGTGACAGCACCTTCACCGAGAAACAGCATCTCGGTTTCCACGACGCAATGCGCGTCGCTGTGCTCGGCGAATACCGGTTCAAAGCCATAGGTCCCCGCGGGGGCGGTACCGACGTCGTAGATTAATTCGCCACTCAGAATAAAAAACTGCCCGGTACCCTCGTGGCGATGCGCCTGAAATCGCGCTCCGGGTTCCATATGCACATAGAGCGCCCACTGCCCGGTTTTTTCGCAGATCCGGAGCACCTTGAACTGGGTGCCGCCACCCACATCCAGCCACTCGAGCTCGTGAATGTTGGCAAGTATGTCGCCGGCAGGCGTCGTGGTAATGGGTGCGTTCATGAGATTCGCCTCAAGATTCGTCAGGTAGCGTGAAGGCAATCAGGTAATCGCCCGGGGGGGTGCCCATCGCGGCGTGTCCGCCTGCGGCGATCACCACATACTGTTTGCCGTTCTCGCTGAGTTGGTAGGTAATGGGTAGCCCATGTCCGGAAGTCGGCAATCGGCCTTTCCAGAGTTCCTCTCCGGTGTCGGTATCAAAGGCGCGCAGGAAATGATCGGTGGTCGCACCAATAAAGGTGAGGCCACTGGCCGTGCTGACCGGGCCACCCAGATTAGGGGAGCCCTGAATGTACCAAAACGGCCAGGGCGCCATATCCCGCGTGGTGCCCAGCGGCACCTGCCAGTCCACATTGCCGGTCTGCAGATCAATACCCGCAAGGGTTCCCCAGGGCGGCGGCGTACAGGGCACGCCGAGCGGAGAGACAAAGCCGAGCCAACGCCTGTTGCAGTAGGGCGTGCCCTCCGAGGGTTCGAGCAAAAATGGACCATCCGCCACCGGTTCCGGCCCTTCGCCGTCACACTGGTCCCGGGGAATCAGTTGCAACACCGTCCCCATGTGGAGCGTGTTGACCACCAGTTTCTGGCGAACGGGATCAATCGACGGCCCCCCCCAGTTTTGTCCGCCAAAGGCGCTGGGCATGTGCAGCGCTCCTTCTAGTGCAGCAGGAGTAAAGGGCCCCTCGTAGCGCAAATTGGCGAGCGTCTCCTCGCAGGCCCATTTGTCCCAGGGGACGATGCCCCAGACAGGATCTCTTTCGCCCGGCAAATCGAATAACGAGCGAGGCTTGGTGGGGACTGGCTGGGTAGGAGACGTGTAGTCACCCGGCACGGTCCCCTGCGGCATCGGCACTTCCTCGACCGGGAAGAGTGGTTCGCCTGTCACCCGATCGAGCAGAAAGACATAGCCTTGCTTGGTGGTCTGGGCCAGGCCCTTGACCGTGCGGCCTTCGATCTCTGCTTCAAACAGGGTTGGCTGGGAGGGCACATCAAAATCCCAGATGTCGTGATGCACGGTTTGGAAGTGCCACACCACTTCTCCCGTGGCGATCGACAGGGCCACCACCGAGCTCGAGTAGTAATCGAGGTTGCCGCGGTGCCCCCCGTAGTAGTCGGGCGACGTATTGCCGGTGGGGACATAGACCAGACCCAGTTCGGGGTCGACCGACAGGTAGGACCAGGAGTTGGTCGTGCCCTGCTGATAGCGTTGATCGGTGGCGCCCTCTGTCGCCGGGGAACGCTCGCTGTCCTCGTCAGCCATGGCGGCGTCTGACGGTTCAACGGCGACAATGGGCTCCCACGCCCACAACAGGCTGCCTGTGGTCAAATCGTAAGCGCGCACCACGCCACTGGGGACGGCGGTAGTGATGTTATCTGCGACTGAGCCGCCCGTGATCAATGTGTTGCCGGTAATCGCCGGTGGGGTATTCAGCATGTAGAACCCGGCCTCATAAGGGCCGAGGCCTTTGCTGAGGTCGA
>WTHO01000125.1 GCA_011523115.1 Halieaceae bacterium
GTAGTGATCTGCAAATCGATGGGTCTGGGCGGATACTGAGCAAGATTGCCAAGTGACTCTGCCGCCAACAAAGGAGAGAAAACGAGGCAGAGCAGCAACGCTATGCCTCGTGGGACAAGCTTGTAACCGATGATTGCTTCACGCTCCAGAAATCCAAAAGCCATTTGGTTGTCCTAGGCAAACAGGATAATGATTTCAAGGGTAGCAGTATGGCAGAACCAAAACTGACCTGACCTGACCTGACCTGCAAATAACGCAGCGGACTACTGAGCGCAAGCATAGTTGACCAACTCTCCGGCTTTCGCGATGCTCAACTTCATACAAAGGAGGCTAGGCTGGGGCCAATCGGGCTCTGGTTATTGAAAACTGCGTCTTGATAGCCGCGGGCAGTGCCAGTAACGCGGGCGTGGCTATCAGCGTCAACACCGTGGCAAAAGATAAGCCAAATACAATCGCCTGGGATAACGGCGCCCAAAACATCGCCATTTCCCCGTCGGCCGTTATCGAGCGTCCGGCGAGATCAACCGAGAACCCGGCTGCGAGGGGCAACAGGCCACACACGGTAGTAATCGTCGTGAGGAGCACTGGCCGCAAACGCTGGGCCGTGGCTCGCACGATGACATCGCGAATATCCATCCCTGGATGCTGGCGCCGCACATGATTGAAGGTGTCTATCAGAATGATGTTGTTGTTCACCACAATGCCCGCCAGCGCCACTACGCCGACACCAGTGAGAAGCGCGCTGAACGGACTCCCCAGCACCAGCAGACCCAAGAGCACCCCGGCAGTGGACATAACCACCGCGAGCAAAATCAGGGAGCTCTGGTAGAAATTATTGAACTGGGACACCAGCAGGATAAACATAATCGCGAGGGCCAGTAAAAAAGCAGCCGAAACGAACGCCATGGAGTCTGCCTGCTCCTCGTTTGCCCCGCGGAAGCGGATCTCGATCGCGGGATCAAACGACTGACTGGCGAGCCACTCTTCAATCTGAAACACCATGCTATCCGCCATGACGCCTTCGCGCACGTTGGCTCTGATTAACTCCACGGGTCGCCCGTCAACGCGCTTTAACGAGTCAACCCCCGGCGCAGGGCGCATCTGCACAAAGTTACTCAGCGGCACCATGCCCTGATCGGTACTGATACGGAGCTCGTCCATGGCGGTAATCCCCCGCTCTGCCCTGGGGAACCGCACCCGGATATCCACCGAGTCCTCAGCATCATCGGGCCGGTATTCGCCGACCTTCACACCGTTGGTCACTAACTGCACGACGAGCCCTGCCGAGGAAACATCGACCCCATAGAGCGCGGCCTGCTGCCGGTCTACGTCTATACGCCACTCGATTGAGGGAAGCGCCGCCGAGTCATCGATATCTACCAGTTCGGGCAATGTATCAAGATGCGCTCTCACGCGAGCCATGGCGGGCTCTAGTAGATCGCGCTGTTTGGATGAAAATTCAATCTGTATGGGCTTGCCAACGGGGGGGCCCTTCTCAAGCGGCTGCACCTCAACCTTGATCCCAGCCAAAGAGTCAGTGCGCTCACGGATCATGCTCATGATCGCCTTGCCGCCGAGATCCCTGTCGGCCTCTGCTACCAGCTCCAAAAAAATCGAACCAATGCGATCGGAGCTACTGCCCATAAACCCGCTGTTACCGTCACTCGCGCCGGGAAGCAAACTCTGGGTGTTAACAAAACGAATCCCGGGAATCTGCAGCACCTCGGATTCGACCTCCAATACCAGCTCGTTCACTTCGCTGGCGGAGAAGTTACCTCGACCCAGCACCGACACCTGTATGAACTGGGGGTCTGCGTCGGAGAAGAAGATCGTGCCTACGCCGTACTTGCCGTAACCCCAGAAAACACTCGTCAATATCCCAAAGACGATGCCCATGGTCAGAATGGGTCGGTGACAGACCTGTGTCATGAAACGCGCGAAACGCCCGGTCAGCGTGTTCAATTGCGTGGGATCGCCATCTTCCAAGATGCGCTGCGCATCCAGCGCCTCTGCGCTGTGCATCGAGGGCTTGCCAAACAAGGTACCCAATACGGGACCAAACAGCAGCGCGTAAAAAAGCGACCCAAAAAGCACGGTAAACACGGTGACCGGGAGGTAGCCCATAAACTGCCCTGACACACCCGGCCAAAAAAGCATGGGTAAAAAAGCCGCCAGAGTGGTCGCCGTCGAGGCCGTTACGGGCCAAAACATGCGTTGCACTGCCGAGGTATAGGCCTCTTTATGGTCCATACCCTCACTCATCAAACGATTGGCGTATTCGGTCACCACGATGCCACCGTCTATGAGCATGCCCAGTGCCAGCAACATGCCGAACATCACCATAAAATTGAAGGTATAACCCAGCAGATAAATGATGGTGACCGAAAATAGCAGTGAAAAGGGAATGCCAAGCCCGACTACCAGACCGCTTCTAAAGCCCATGGAGGCCACGACCAAAATCATGACCAAAGCCAACGCCGTCAGGATATTGCCCTCGAGTTCTCGTACCTGTACCGCCGCAAATTCCGCCTGATTCTGCGACGGGATGATGCGGATACCGCTCGGAAGCATGGCGGAGGTCTCCTCCACCACCTCAAGGACCTGCTCGACCGCATCGATGACGTTCGCGTCAGATCGCTTGGTGACACCGATGGAGATGGTTTCCTGTCCGTTGTACCGCGCGTAACTGGTTCGATCCTTAAAGGTGCGGTTGACGCGGGCCACGTCTCTGAGCGTCACCACGCCCTCATTGTTGCTGCGCACAGGTAATTCCAATACCTCATCTGCCCGCTCGACCACTGCAGGGACCTTCACCGCGAAACGGCCGCTGTCGAGATCCACCGTTCCGGCAGGAATGAGGCGATTGTTTCGCTGTAAGACAACCACCAGCTCCTCAACCGAGATGCGATACGCGTTAAGCGCATCAGGGTCGATAATGACTTCGAGCACCTCATCCCGATGCCCCTGCAGTTCTGCACTCAACACCGCGGGAATCGTCTCGATCTGCTGTCTCAACCGCAGTGCGGCGCGGTAGAGCACCTGTTCGCTGACCCCTTCACTGATCAGGTTGACCTGCAACATCGGAAAATCATCTGCTGTCATTTCTTCGACGAAAGGTTCTTCAGCGGTATCAGGCATTTCGGCCTTGGCAGCATCCACCGCTTCGCGCACATCACTGAGTGCTTTGTCGAGGTCCTGAGAGACATCAAATTCAACGAAGAAGCTGGCCATACCCTCTGACGCGGTGGATTTGAGCTCAACAATGCCTTCCAGCTTGCGCAGCTCAATCTCCATCGGCTGAACGAGTAATCTCTCTGCATCCTCCGGAGAGATACCGTCGTGGCTCACCCCGACGTAGAAAAGCGGCAAGTCCACGTGGGGGTCGTTGGCGATAGGTAGTGCCGACCTGGCTGCCAGGCCCACAAATACCATGAGCACCAACAGTGAGAGCGTGGTGCGGGTGCGGCCGATAATACGGGCAATGATCATCGGGTGACGACCTGATCACCCGCACTGTTTACGTAAACGGGGTCGACGGTTGTGCCCACGGTGACGTACTCCTGCCCGACCGTGATCAGGGCAGCCGAATCGGGAAGCCCCGATACCCACATACCGTCGGGACCATCCTCCACGATCTCAATCGCGCTAAAGACAACGCGATTGCTTGTGTCGATAAGGCGGACCCCCATGTCACCTTGCTCATTGAGAGTCAGTAGCGACGGCGTGATGTAGTGGGCTTGAATTTCATCCAGCATGACTCGCAGCGAGACGGTTAAACCAGATCTCAGGCGGTAGTCTCGGTTGTCGACGGTGATTTCCACCGCGTAGGTTCTGGTGACGGGATCGCTTTGATTACCAATGAACGACAGTGCACCCTCCAGCGAGCGTCCCATGCGGGTACTCCCTTGAACGATGCTACCCAAGCGAAGGTGCTCGACTTGCTCCTCGGTGACCTGTGCTGTGACCAACATGGGGTCGAGGTCAATTACCGTGGCACAGGCGTCTCCCGGCATCGCATAGTCGCCCTCGTCGAGGTGAAAATCTTCCACCACACCGTCAAAGGGCGCAGTGATTTGGGTTCGTGCCAGATTGAGTGTTTGACGCTCGAGCTGGGCCTCGGCCGCCTCCTGTCTCGCGGCAGACGCAGCAATAGCCACCTCGGACAATAAGCCCTGTGCGGCAAGCCTCAAACTACCTTCGTGTTCAATTTCCGCTTTGTTTAACGCTGCCTGAGCTTCTTCAACGGCCATGGCACGATCGTCGATAGCGATTTCGCACAGCAACTGCCCGCGGCTGACCTGTTCACCGCGCTCCACAGAGCGGCGCACGACCTGACCTGAAATTTCAGCAGTGGCGTCGACGATGCGCTTGGCTTCAGTGCGGCCGCGCAGGACGACACTCTGGTTTCTAGGCTCGGCTTTCGTGAGTTGCACTCTCACTTTACTGAGCGTTGCGATTGCAGGCTGCTGTACCGGCCCTGACTCGACAACGGTCACCGGCGCCGGCCCTGATGGTCGCTCGACCCACAAACCCGAACCCAACCACAAAAACAGCAGACCGGCGACAATGGAAGCCGACATAACATTTTTTGACATCAATACAGACCCCGGAGGTAGGTACAACAAACGGCCCAGCGACACCCGATGAGCTCGGAGAACAGCTGGCCGAAATCCTAGTGCTTGTTGTTACGCGAAAAAAGTGAACTCAGACCCGCTTGTTACGAATATTCACACTCTAGAGCGGAGCATGAGCCTCTCGCCGGGTCGAGTAGGACTAATTTGACCGCAGTCCAACCTACGCTTATTGGCACCCCAACCGGTGACGCACCGATGCCGGTAAAACGAGGTATTCTTGCTTGATTAAGCCACCGGTTACGCGCCGGGCGGGTCAACAAAAAGGCGGATTCCAGTTATGCCACAGATACAAGCAGGTGAACCCTCTCCGAATTTTTTTCTCGACGGCAATTTCAGCCCCGTCTTCGAGGAGCGTGACACCGATGAGATGGAGGTCATCGGCGAGATACCCGATGACCTGCAGGGCCATTTCTTGCGCGTGGGGCCCAACCCGGTCTATGTATTCAGTGAAGCGGCTTATCACACCTTCGACGGCGACGGCATGATCCACGCCATTGAGTTCAGCGAGGGCAAAGCCCGATACCGCAACCGCTTCATCCGAAACGAAGGCTTTGAACTGGAGCAGGCGCGCGGTGATTGGGTCTACAAGGGCATGAATTCGCTTATGGACCCCGCCCCCTCAAGAGTCCCCGAGGGCGCACCGAACTCCAAAAACCTCGCGAACACCGCCTTCGCATATCACAACAACACCTTGTATGCGTTGCATGAGCCCTCGCAACCCACCGTGATCGACCTTCCCAGTCTGAGCACGGTTGGGCCCACTGACTTTAACGGCAAGTTGGAACACCCCTTTACCGCGCACCCCAAAATAGACAAGCAAAGCGGTGAAATGATGACCTATGGCTACTCCTTTCAGGCGCCGTTCGTCCGCTACTCGGTGATCGACAAAGAGGGTGAACTCGTGCACACCACGCCGATCACGATTCCTCGGTCCATCTTCATGCACGACTTCGCCGTGACTGAAAAATACACCCTGTTTCTGGACTTCCCGATCACGCTGGATATTGGGCGCGCCATATCCGGCGGTCCAGCCGTCGATTTTGAACCGCAGTATGGTTCGAGAATCGGCGTGATGCCCCGTTACGGCACTGACGCGGATGTGCGCTGGTTCGATGTCGAGACCGGCGTGGTCATCCACACTGCCAACGCCTGGGACGACGGTGACGAGGTGGTGCTGCTGGCATCGCGATCCAACACCGCTGATATCGCAGGAGCGGGCACCTCAGAGGGAAATAATCTCCAAGAAAATCAGGGGCGGCTTCACGAGTGGCGAATCAACCTTGCAACAGGTTCCGTTGTTGAGCGATCAGTCAGCGAGACCCCCTGCGACTTCACCCGGGTGAATGATGACTTTGCCTGCCACAAAACCCGCTTTGTCTATGCCGGCATTTTCAATACCGAGCGCGCATTCACTTTTGATGGTGTGATGAAGTACGACGGTGAGACAGGCGCTACCGTTGAGTTCCGATACGGGCCGGATCGCCACGGTGGAGAGGCCGTCTTTGCGCCAAAACGGGGTGGCACATCCGAGGACGACGGCTACCTCGTCTGCTTTGTGCATGATGAGGCGGCTCACCAAAGTGAGTGCTTGATTATCGACGCGCAAAACCTGACTGCGGGCCCCGTCGCCACCCTCATCATGCCCTTCAGGGTGCCCTACGGGTTTCACGCTGGATGGGTCGGTACTCACTGAGTTTCAGCTACCGGCCTCCAAAATCGCGCGGATCAATAGCGGTGTCTCGGGCTTTCCAGGACGGCTCTTACCCACCGAGGGCTTGCTGTGACACTTAGACTCGGACCCGGCGCCATGGTGGCCGCCGCCTTTATCGGCCCCGGCACGCTGACAACTGCCGCGACGACCGGCGCTTCAAGCGGACTCGCCCTTGCCTGGACTATTCTGTTTGCCCTGATCGCCACGGTGACGTTACAAGAGCTGGCCGTGCGTTCGGCACTCGCCACACAGCGAGATCTCGCCCCACTCGCCAGAGAGTTCGGGGGCGCAATCTGGGGCCGATGGTTGGTTGCTCCGCTGATTGTGGCGGCGATCGGCATTGGCAACGCTGCCTACCAGTCAGGCAATCTGTCCGGCGCCGCTGTGGGCCTGACCGCTTTCATGCCTGACCGCTTCGCCTCTGCGGTCTTATCTTTGAGTGCTGTGGCAGTGATCTTGATCCTTGGTAACCGATACCACTGGCTGGAGCGCGTTTTGGTGGCGCTGGTAGTGCTGATGGCGGTCTTGTTTTTTGGTCTTGCCACCATCCTAGCACCAGAAATCCTGTCGCTATCCACTGACCGGCTGGCACCTCGTTTCAGTTCCGGGGACAGCCTGCTGGTATTGGCGCTGATCGGCACGACCATCGTGCCCTATAACCTGTTTCTTCATGCCACAGCCGCGCGACGACGATGGCAAGACGCCCCGTTGTCAGAGGCATTGCGGGAAGCGAGGTTGGAATCATTCGTCGCCATTTCTATGGGTGCGATGATCACGCTCGCGATCATGGCAGTCGCCGCTGTGCTGCTGGAATCGCCCTCGAATCAATCGGTGCTCAATGCCTTGATCGATCGAGTTGATGATCGGCTGCCGGGTTTCGGCGGTCCGCTGATCGCGATCGGCTTGTTTGCCGCAGGCTTCAGCTCTGCTCTCGCCGCTCCGGTGGCCGCCAGTTGGGCAGTCTGCGGTGCTCTGGGTCTCTCTACAGATGAGCGCAGCGCCGCATTCAAGACGGTAGCACTCCTTGTACTCGGCGTCGGCACGGGCCTCGCGCTGGTCGCAAGCCGCCCTCAGGCCTTGATCGTGACCGCGCAAGCCGCCAACGCCATGCTGTTACCGGTAGTAGCGGGGATTCTCCTGCTGATCGCGAATAGTCAACTCATCCCCCATCCCTGGCGCAACCGAAAGCTCGCCAATGTGCTAGCGGCTTCCATCATCCTCTTGGTCACCGCGATTGCGGGCACGAAACTGGCGGCCTTACTATCCGCAAATTAACGATCGCCCCTCAGGGACTCAGCCGCTCTATCACTCAACAAGGCCAATATTAATCGGTGGGCAGCGCTTCCCATTTGGCCCAGTCAATTTCCCGCCCCGGATAAGCAGGGTGGTCAAAAGGCCAATCGGTCTTTAGCCAACTGCGTACCGCTTCAGAAAGTTCCGCATCAAGATCGGTCGCCAGTTCACTCTCCCTTACCCATAGAAAGACTTCCACGTCGTAGTCTGCTTTGTCTGTCGGGTAGAAGTAGACACACCCCAGCACGCGGGATTCATCATGGGTGACGACGGTGTAGGCAAAAGAACTTCTGTTCTGGAATTCCTTTTCATGCCAACCCAAGTCAATGAGGTTTTGTCTGATCGTCAGCCCATGAGGCCAACCGGTATCGGGCCACACTTTGCTCAGGTGCGCTGCACTCGAGGTCACTGCCTCGAAATCTTTTTCGACGTCGTCGATCGA
>WTHO01000234.1 GCA_011523115.1 Halieaceae bacterium
GAGTCAGAGAACATTTTTGAGGCAGGGGACTTTTTCGTCACCAACCTGTTCTGGAATGTTGATCAAGAGACCACCACCTGGGCGTTCTTCGGTAGCGTCGATATTCCCCTTTCAGAGCGTATGACTCTCACGGCTGGCTTGCGCTACACCGACGAAGAGATTGACTTCGCGGGTGGCACCACTGACCTCAACCCGTACGACGCGAGTTGTATTCTCGATCCGTTCTGTGGGCCTACGGGGCTGGGTGCGTTCCAGCTAACGGGAACAGACAGCACATTCTCTGATGACAACTTGTCAGGTCGAGTTGCACTCGAGTTTCGACCAAAAGACGACTGGCTGCTCTACGGCAGCGTGTCGACAGCCTTCAAGAGTGGCGGCTTCTTCGGCGACTTCACGTTTGATAACAGTGAGTTGGTGCCCTTCGACTCAGAAACGATCACAGCTTATGAGATTGGCTCAAAGTCCACGCTGGCATCTGGCAGGGTCCAGCTGAATGCCTCGGCATTTTTCTATGACTACAAAGATATGCAGACCCTGGTGCCCGGCGTACTGGTGACTGCCTTCACCAATGCTGACGATGCCGAGATCTATGGTCTGGACATTGATCTGCTGGCGGTACCGACGGAAGGGCTGACGATTGGCTTGGGTCTTGGACTCTTGGATACCGAGCTGGGTGCGATTGGTGTTGTGCCGGCGGGTAACCAATCCCCCAACGCAGCTGAGGTGCAGGCCAACGGTTTGATCCGTTATGAGTTTGCGGTCGGATCCAACTTACAGATGGGTATACAGGCGAACTTTAAGTACACCGACGACATGTATCGCGATGCATTCAATGACCCCTATAACCTGTCAGATTCTTACTCGACGGTTGACGCTCGTGTCTGGATTAGCGACGCAGCAGGTAATTGGGAAGCTGCGGTATGGGCGAAAAACCTGACTGATGAGGAATACACAGAGCAGGCCTTCAACTTTGTCGGCTTGTCCGGTCTGGCCAACCAGCTTTATGGTCCGCCACAAGTCATCGGTGCGAGCCTGAGTTACTTCTTCGGTAACTGATAGCGCCTCAAAAACCGCCGGTCATCCCTCCGTCAACAGGGATGGCCGCGCCGGTAATTTGCGCCGCGTTTTCCGAGCAAAGAAATGCCACCACGGCAGCCACCTCAGAGGGGGTGGCCGCTCTCCCCAGTGAAATGGTCGACGTCTCCAGCGCCTCTGCATCCTCCAGAGAAATCCCTTCCTGCTCGGCGAGCAGCGAAATGGCCTTCGAGCGCATTTGAGTATCCACCGAGCCGGGGCAGACCGCGTTGATGCGAATGTGGTTTGGCCCAAACTCCAGAGCCATCGATTTGGTGAGTCCGACAACCGCAAACTTTGATGCGGTGTACGCATGGGGTATCGCCGGCAGAGCCCTCAGGCCGCAGAGCGACGCCACGTTAATAATGGCTCCGCCGCCGGTTTGGAGCATGTGCGGTATGGCCGCCTGGCAGCAATTCACAAGGCCTTTCACATTGACTGCCAGCGTCAAATCGAGGTCCTCGCTGGTTTGCTCAAGGAGGTTCGCCGATCCCACACCCACGCCTGCGTTGTTCACCAAGGCATCCAGGTGTCCAAAGTCAGCGGCTACGGCTTGAATGGCCTTGGCGACCTGCTGTGCATCAGTCACGTCGACCGCATGATCGGCGCCCTCAAGATCAAACGTGATGACCTCGTAGCCTTGGTCTCGTAGCGCCTTAGCGGATGCGGCGCCGATACCATCTGGGTGACCAGCACCGGTCACGATCGCAACCTTGGCTGACTCGCGGGTATCGGTTGTCATGACGCTGGCTCCTCTGGGGGACGTTTGGTGAGAACGGGTGGAAGGTAGGTGCTGAGGTAGCCCTTACCGACGCGCTTGGCTTCCTCGACCATGTCGTCTCTGATTTCGCCATGCTCGATCATCGAGATGGACAGGGGTACATCACACAGCTCGAGAAAGAAGAAAAACGGATCCGAGTCATGGGGTAGCTCTGGCATGACAAACAGTGAATCGAAAATAGAGAACAGGAAACC
>WTHO01000266.1 GCA_011523115.1 Halieaceae bacterium
CCGCAGGGTCTTCACCCGCAAGATGCTGTAAAATCTCGAGTCTTTCTAACTTAAGTTGGCCAATGATCCTCGACCCCTTCAAAAAGGCGAGCACCGCCGCAAAGATCGCCGCCTCGCCCCGGCTCATCACTGCAGCCGCGCTTTGCTGGACAATCTGGACGATGCTGGCCGGCCCTCACGTTGCCGCTCAGACAGCCTCCTCGGATCAATACCCACCCGAGGAAACGACAGAGACTTCGGCGACGGGTGCGCCGGATGAAGAAGCCGCCCCGGCGAAGCCTTGGCTGATCACCCCCACCCTCGCGGCCGATCCTAAACTGGGTGCAAATATCGGCGGTGTCGTCGCCTATTTGAGAAAGTTGGATGAGCAATCTACAGCATCCATGGTTGGGGCATCCGTTTCCTACTCAGATACGGACTCCATCACTGGAGGTGTCGGGGCACAGTTGTTTTGGGGCGCTGATACGCGGCGTCTCATGCTGTTGGCCGGTGCCGCCGAGATCAACAATGAATACGATGACTTTCTGGGCACCGGGCAGGAAGCCGAGACAACAGATAGTGTGCACACCGTTGGGTTTCGGTATCTCCAACAGATAGGCGAAAGCGATTGGCTCGCGGGCGTTCAGGGGCTCAGCACTAACTATGCGGTCGGAGCGGAGGGCTATATCGACGGCATATTAAACCTGATTGGTTTGTCTGGATTCGACTCTACCGGGCTGGGACTGGTGCTTCAGCACGACACCATGGATCACCAGAGAGATCCCACCGGTGGTCACCTGCTAAGGCTTCACAATATGGCGTATCGCGAGAGTTTGGGTGGCGAGGCCTCATTCGATGTCATTTTTACTGATTTCCGCTGGTATCGCTCGCTGGATCGATTCGCGATGGGCCAAAGTGGTCGGCCCCCGGTTTTTGCCCTGCAGATGAAAGGCCGCTTCACGGAGGATGCGCCGCTCTCCGGTTTTTCATCAGTCTCGCTGCCCGGCTACACCATGGGCAATTATCTGTCTGAGGACTACGCACACCTTCTGATGGAGGGGCGATTTCCGATCACCCGAAAATTCGGGCTGGTGGCATTCGGCGGCATTGGCTGCCAATTTGGCGGCGATATCTCGGGTAATGATATTAGCTGTTCGGAGCATACCTTTCCGTCAGTGGGGGCAGGGATTTCTTACATGGTGAAGGAGGAGGCCTCGGTATTGATCCGATTGGAGATCGCCAAGGGTAAAAATGACAACGAAGCGCTATATTTAAGGTTCGGACACGCGTTCTAGGCCGTCGCCTAACGCCATCAAGGAAGAGAGACAACTGTGTCAAAGAGTAGAATCAGCCCATTGTCGTTACGAGTAGTGCTTGGCCTGGTGGGCGCCCTCCTCCCCGCCTTGGGTTTCGCACTCGCCCCCTCGCCAGATCAAGGCGACACCCTGAAAGAATTAATCGATGTCATAGAAGACCGGCACTACGCCAGCCGCCGCTACGATGATGGGCTGTCAGCGCAGCACTTCGCCGCCTACCTAGATGCGCTCGACCCACAGCGAATGTTTTTTGATGCGGGCGATATTAGTGAATTTAACCAATGGCGACTCGAGCTAGACAATGTCGGCCGACGGGGCAATCTGGATCCTGCTTTCACGATATTCAATCGGTATCACGCCAAGCTGCGCCAGCGGCTCGAGAAGATTATAGAGACGCTGCCTGCAACCCTGGAGGAGTTCGATTACGAGGTCGACGAGTACCTGGTCATCGATCACTCTGTCATGCCCTGGGCTCCTGATGCGACTGAACTGGATGACCGCTGGCGCAAGCGCCTCAAAAATCAGGCGTTGAGCCTCATATTGGCGGACAAAGCGACGGACGAGATTCCCGAAACGCTGACGCAACGCTACGAAAATCAGCTCAACAGACTTGACCAATACAACGCCCAAGATGTGTTTCAGATTTATGCGAACACCCTCGCTGAGCAATACGACCCGCACACCAACTATTTTTCGCCTCGACGCGCAGAAAACTTTGACATCAATATGAGTCTGTCCTTTGAGGGTATTGGCGCAATGCTTCAGATCGATGACGAGTATGCGAAGGTCACCAGACTCATTCCCGCGGGACCGGCGGACAAACAGGGCCAGCTCCGTCCTTCTGATCTGATCATTGGCGTCGGCCAAGGAGAGAGTGGTCCCATAGAAAACGTCGTTGGTTGGCGCCTTGATGAAGTCGTCGATCTCATCCGGGGGCCTCGAGATACCCTGGTGCGCCTTGAGGTGATCCCGGGAAAGGGCAAGACCGACCAGCGGCGCGTGGTGCCCATCCGACGCAACGAAGTGAAGCTTGAGGAGCAGGCCGCACAGAAGGAGGTCATTGAATTCACCGATGAGGACGACCAAGTGCATCGCATTGGGGTCATCGATATCCCGGCCTTTTATCTCGATTTTGAGGCTTATCGCAATGGCAACAAGAACTATCGCTCCACAACCCGGGATGTTCAGAGGCTGATTGATGAGCTCGTTGCAGAGGGGGTCGAAGGCCTGGTGATAGACCTCCGTGATAACGGCGGTGGCTCGCTTCAAGAGGCCAACCAGCTCACAGGGCTGTTCATCGAATACGGCCCGACGGTACAGATTCGATCATCGGAGAGCCGGGTCTGGCGCGACGGAAAGCGTCGCAAGTCCAACTACTATGACGGACCTCTCGCTGTCATGATCAATCGGCTGAGCGCATCAGCCTCTGAGATCTTTGCAGGTGCTATTCAAGACTATGGCCGCGGCATCATTGTTGGTGAGCAGTCCTTTGGTAAAGGCACTGTCCAGTCACTGGTAGCCCTTCAAGAAGGCCAGCTCAAGATTACGGAAAGTAAGTTTTATCGGATATCGGGCGAGAGCACCCAGCATCGCGGCGTGCTGCCGGACATCCTGTTCCCATCTCTGTTTGATCCGACCCAAATTGGCGAAAGCGCGCTGGACAACGCCTTGGCTTGGGATCAGATCGCACCTGCCCGATTCAATCGCTACAACGACTATCGCTCGATATTGCCAACACTGACCCGACTGCATCAAAAGCGCGCTGCGAATGATCCGGACTATCTCTATCTGGAGGACCGGGTTGCCATGGCGCAGGAGGCGCGAGAAATCACTGCTCTACCTCTGATGCAATCGGGTCGGCTCGCCATGCGGGATGGCCAGGAAGAAAAAGCGCTAGAGATTGAGAACAAACGACGCGTCGCCAAGGGACTCGAGCCGCTGGCGAGCCTCGATGGTGATGAGGACGACACTGCCTCGGAACAAGACAAGGAAGAATCAGCGCGAGATGAGGAGGAAGCCGAACCCGCATCGGCAGAGCAGGATGCTGACGTATTGCTGATGGAAACCGGGAGAATCCTGGTCGACGCAATGACGTTACGGCCCGATACAGACATTGCTCGCCGAGGCACGCCGGGCGCCTATTGAGCGGACTCCTGAGGCCAACCTCATATCCCGCCCGAACTGATGTGACAAAACTAGGCTAGGCCGAAATCACACGAGTCCCGCCCATATAAGAGTGCAACGCCTCAGGCAGGGTAATGCTCCCGTCTGGTTGCTGGCCATTTTCCATGAGCGCAACCAGCGTTCGCCCCACCGCCAAGCCGGATCCGTTGAGCGTGTGCAGCAGCTCGGGCTTCCCTGTTTCCGGGTTGCGCCAACGAGCCTGCAGGCGTCGAGCTTGAAAGTCTTTGAAGTTAGAGCAACTGCTGATTTCTCGATAAGCAGATTGCCCCGGGAGCCACACCTCAAGGTCATAGGTCAACGAGGCACTGAATCCCAGATCACCACCACACAGCACGACCTTACGATAGGGAAGCTCTAACGCTTGAAGAATCTTCTCTGCATGCCCGGTCAGCGCCTCAAGAGCCTGCTCTGATTGAGCCGGGCGAACGATCTGAACCAACTCAACCTTCTCGAATTGATGCTGTCGAATTAAACCCCGGGTGTCTCGGCCGTAACTACCCGCCTCGCTCCTAAAACATGGGGTGTGAGCAACAAAGCGCAGTCCTTCATCGCCCAGCTCCGCCGAGTCATAGATTTTATCTCTGGCGATATTAGTGACCGGCACTTCTGCGGTGGGCGCGAGATAGTATTCCTGGTCGCCCTCCAATCTGAACAGATCGGCGGCGAATTTTGGCAGCTGACCGGTGCCTGTTAATGACGTCGCGTTAACGATATAAGGCACGTAGACTTCAGTGTATCCATGCCGCGTCGTGTGCATGTCCAGCATGAACTGGATGAGTGCGCGATGCAGTCGCGCCAAGTCACCGGAGAGCATGGAGAAGCGCGCGCCAGCAATGCGCCCCGCTGTCTCCATATCCATTTGCCCCGTCAGCTCGCCAAGATCAACGTGATCCTTTGGCATAAAATCCAATTGACGCGGCTCACCCCAGCGAAAAATCTCCTCGTTATCGTCCTCTGAGCTACCCTCAGGTACCCGCTCGTCAGGTAAATTGGGCGTTTCAATAAGGAGTGCGTTGAGTTCTGTTTGCACAGACTCCGCCTCAACTGTAGCGGCCTCTAATTCTTGAGCCAGCTTTATTAACGTGCTGTCTACCTCGGCCTTCGCCTCCTCCACACTCTTGCCCGATGCAACAAGCTCGCCGATTCGTTTGGATGCTGATTTGCGCTCAGCGAGCAAATTTTGGGCGCGGACATCCGCCTCCTTGCGCCTGGCGTCCAACGCCTCAAAACGCGCCTGGTCAAAAGTCATCCCGCGCTTCAGTAACGCAGAAGCGACCAATTCAGGATTCTGGCGAATGGCTTTGATATCGAGCATGGTTCGTACACTTTTTCACACGGGGCGCGAGTTTAACGCGAAATATCGAGGGACAGGTGTGGAAAATCCCCTCAAGCAGAGATCATGGTTGATATCACTGGATATGGTCAGTGAGACGCCCACGCTTAATTCAAACTCGCTGCCCGCGACGCTAGGTTTTGTTGGTCTTTGCCTGCGCGTTGAGACTCTGGAGTCGCTCCAGCTTTTCGCGAATGCGGCTCTCCAAACCCCTGTCCGTCGGCTCGTAAAAACGCTGTGGCGACAACCCATCGGGAAAATAATTCTCTCCCGCTGCAAACGCATCCGGCTCATCATGAGCGTAGCGATAACCTTCGCCGAACCCCTCAGCCTCCATCAGTCGCGTGGTCGCATTGCGCAGATGCAGCGGCACCTCAGCTGAGCCCGAGGACCGGGCCTCGCCCATCGCTCGCTTCATCGCTACATACACAGCATTGCTCTTCGCTGCGCAGGCCATGTAGACCAAGGCTTGCGCGATGGCGAGCTCCCCCTCCGGACTGCCCAGTCTTTCCTGCACCGCTGTGGCATCAAGCGCCAACTGCAGTGCCCGCGGGTCAGCTAGTCCAATGTCTTCTGACGCCATGCGAATACATCGTCGAGCCACGTAGAGAGGGTCACATCCGCCATCCATCATCCGTGCAAACCAATAGAGGGCAGCATCCGGGTCAGATCCTCGCACCGATTTGTGCAACGCACTGATCTGTTCATAGAACTGATCGCCACCCTTATCGAACCGGCGCGAGCCCGTCTCCATCAGGTCTGCTAGCAGGGACTCATCCAGATTGACATCATTGCCGTTGGCGCTTGCCACTTGTATCGATAACTCGAGCAAGTTCAGGGACTGACGAACATCGCCATCAGAGAGCTCTGCAAGGCCTCTGGTGAATGCATCCGTAGCAGAAATACCGGGGTAACAGGTCGCCATTGTGCGCTCCAGCATCCCGATAATGGCCTCCGCCCTAACCGCTTTAAGTCGATATATTCTCAGCCGGGACAGCAGCGCGCTGTTTACCTCAAAGGAGGGGTTCTCGGTGGTTGCTCCAATAAAGCAAACGGTGCCGTCTTCGATGTGCGGCAGGAAGGCATCCTGCTGACTCTTGTTAAAGCGATGCACCTCGTCGACAAACAGCACCGTGCGTCGCCCTCTGAGCGCCGCGTCCCGCGCCTGCTCGATAGCCAGTCGAATTTCCTTTACGCCTGAGAGCACCGCCGAAATCTGAAGAAACTGAGCATCGTGATGTGTGGAGATCAGCCTTGCCAGCGTTGTCTTACCGACACCCGGCGGACCCCACAAGAGAAATGAGTGCAATCCCTCCCCTGCTTCAATCGCCAGCCTAAGTGGCTGACCGGGCCCCAGCAGATGCTCCTGGCCGATGATCTCGTCCAACGTCTGCGGGCGGACTCGGGCGGCTAATGGTTCAAAGCGCGCGGCGTTAGCTGAAAATAGGTCCTCTTTCAGGTTCATTTGCTCCGTGACTACTCAAAGTCGGTCGGCGGCGCGTCAAAGTCGGAGCGGGTGGGCATCACATCAGGGTCCTCAGTCAACGTGACTGTCAAAATCTGCCCCGCGCTGTCCGTGAGCGACAACTCCCACTGTAGCGATACTTCCTCAAATTCAATCTCCAATCGCTCAAAGGCGGATACCTGTTCCCTCGGGATGAGAGTCGCCTGCTGAGAGGAGCGAGTGATATCGAAGGTCTGCTGTAACTCCTCTGCTGGCGCCATGAGCCAATCCAGTGCTGATCGGTTATCGGGCGTCATAGCCCGAGAGGAGACCACCTCAAGATCCCAGTCAATTTGCGTCAACGTGTTTTCGTTAACGATGAGAAGCTGCCGATCCGGCGATTCAATCTGCCAACGCATAAAGTGCGGTCGAAGAAGGCTGAACTGACCCTCAGAGGTCTCTAGCAGCTCGCCCTCGGGTGTCACGATGCGCTGAATGAACTGTCCGGACATGCCTTGCCGCTCGCTAAAAACCTTTAATACATCTGCGGCTGCGGCGCCAGCCACGAAGAGTAGACAGACAAAAACGCTAGGAGGGACGATTCGCACTCATTCCTCCGGCGGAGGCGGGGCGAGCACCTCTCGCTGGCCATTACTTCCCATCTCGGACACTACCCCCGCAGCCTCCATGGTCTCGATCAATCGTGCAGCCCGGTTATATCCAATGCGAAGCTTTCTTTGCACAGAAGAGATAGAGGCGCGGCGGCTCCGGCAAACGTAATCGACCGCCTCGTCATAGAGCGCATCGGATTCAGGATCCTCGTCGTCTGAGGATGCAGACTGAATCTCGGTCGCAGTCACGGGAGTCTGACCACCTTCATCGAGCAGGCCCTCAAGATACTGAGGATCGCCGCGCCGCTTCCAGTCCGCTACGACCCGATGCACCTCGTCGTCGGAGCAAAAAGCCCCATGCACCCGCACCGGCACACTTGATCCCGCAGGCAGGTACAGCATGTCGCCATATCCGAGCAATTGATCCGCACCACCCTGGTCAAGAATGGTCCGTGAGTCGACCCGGGAGCTGACTGAAAACGCAATACGCGAGGGGATATTGGCTTTGATCAGACCGGTGATGACGTCTACGGAGGGGCGCTGGGTTGCCAGCACCAGATGGATACCCGCGGCTCGCGCCTTCTGGGCAATGCGTGCAATCAACTCCTCGACCTTCTTACCCACGATCATCATCATGTCTGCAAATTCGTCGATTACCACCACGATGCTCGGTAACTTCTCGAGCGCAGGATGCACCTGCTCTTCCTCGGTCAGCTCAAGGACGGGGTCAGGTTTCCACATGGGATCTGGAATGGGGTTACCACCCTTTTCTGCGTCCAGCACTTTCCGGTTATAACCTTGCAAGTTCCGAACGCCGAGAAGTGACATGAGCTTGTACCGACGTTCCATCTCGGCAACGCACCAGCGCAGGCCGTTGGCGGCATCCTTCATGTCGGTAATGACCGGCGTGAGCAGATGTGGGATGCCGTCATAAACTGACAGCTCCAGCATTTTCGGGTCAACAAGAATCATCCGCACATCGGCCGGGGTCGCTTTGTAGAGCAAGCTCACCAGCATACAGTTGACCCCGACAGACTTACCTGACCCCGTGGTACCCGCGACCAATACGTGGGGCATCTTTCCCAAATCGGCGACAACGGGAGAACCCGCAATATCGTGTCCGAGCGCGAACGTCAGCACAGACTTCGACTCATCGAAGGTTTTTGACGCCA
>WTHO01000130.1 GCA_011523115.1 Halieaceae bacterium
AGAAATCACGCTTGCTAGTGGTCAGGTCGTGCCCGAGGGTGACAAGGTGGTCATCGATTTACAGACGGCGAATCGCGATACAACCATATTTGGCACCGATGCCGCCCAATTCAATCCGCTACGCAGTATTCAAGGGCGGGTCAGTCCGGCAGGAATGTCATTTGGCGGCGGCATGCACGTCTGTCTTGGTATGAATCTGGTGGCTGGCACGGTTTTGCGTGACGGCGAGGCGCCCAATCCCGACAACCATCAGTTTGGCACCATTACCCTCATCATCAAAAAATTAATCGAACGCGGTATGCGACCCAACCCCGAGCAGCCGCCGACGAAAATTGCAGCCTCTGAGCGGGACGTGTGGGCGACCTACCCGGTACTTTTTTAACGCGATGACTGAGGCCACGCGCATCGGCGGTTATCACAGCGCTCACGAGGCGCTCTGCGATCATCGACTCATTCAGTCTATGTACAACGAATGCGATGTCCTCATGGACCGCGTACTCCTGACGCTGCACGGGGAGGCGCACGCCCACCGCAGGGCCATTGAGTGGCGGCTGTTTCGGAGAGATTTTGCTCGTTACTACGAGCGAGAGGTCTATCCCGCTACCCTGGCGCAGACGTTGGCGCCGTATTTGGCAAGCGGCCGCATGGATCTGCCTGAATTTGGCTTCAGAGTGAACATTAACCTGAGCTCAGACATAGCGGGCATCGATCGCGCAGAGGACTCTGAATCGGAGACCAGTGCACTCGTCGCCTATACGCGCAAATTCAGCGAGGGCGCCACCCTTTTTCACTCCACTCGCGATAAAGACGTTGTGCGTGAGGAGGTGGCAAACGCCCTGCAGGCATTCAAACAGCAGTTTTTTGAACCCTCCAAAGCCCGACGGGAATCCTTACTTCGTCGCATCGCCGCGGGTGAGCTGGCGGAGGAATCGGCGCCGCGCGACATCCTCTCCGTCCTACTCGCCAACCGCGACGAGCAGGATTTAGACGATGACATGATCCTGCGTGAAGTCGCCTTTTTTATGCAGGCAGGCTCGCACAGTTCCGCCAATGCGCTGACCCACTGCTTTCACGAAATCATACAGTGGTGCCTTACTCACCCGGAGGATCGCGCACGACTAACGACCGACGATGCATTCCTGCAACGGTGCGTTCACGAGAGTCTCCGCCTGCATCCTGCCAGCGCGGTCGCCTGGCGCACGGCCAGCGAACCATTCACCTTGGCGGATGGCACCCATATCCCGGCGGGAGGCACGGTGATTATCGACCTGATGTCCGCCAATCTCGAACCCGAGCTGTTTGGGGAGGACGCAACCTCTTTCAACCCGCACCGCGAGATAGCCCATCGGATACCGCCCTTCGGACTGACCTTCGGCATCGGTATACACACCTGCTTTGGCAGGGACATCGCAGGGGGTTTGGGCCAAACAAAGGATGCGGCACAAGCACCGCACATTGGCACCTTGAGTAACTTGCTGAAGAGTCTGCTGGCCCATCATGCCCGCCCAGATCCTGAGGCCCCACCCATTGCCGACACCGCGACTGAAAGACCCAACTGGGGCAGCTACCCGCTCCTCATCGGTGCGCCGGCAAAAGATGATTACCCGTGACTGACAAGGATCCCACGCAGGCCGGTACCGTCCGCTTAGCTATCGAGCGGGAGATTTTCAACGGACTGCTTGCACCCGGCGATGCGCTTGAGGAGGGGCGACTCGCTGGTCGCTTCGGCGTATCCCGGACGCCCGTCAGAGAGGCCATTACGCAACTGGCTCAAGCAGGTCTTGTGACAAAACGTGCACACAAGCGTGCGGTGGTGGCAGCACTCGACCCCGAAACCCTACTCGAGCTTTTCGAGGCGCTGTCAGAGCTGGAGGGTGCCGCCGCCTTCCTGAGCACGACCCGTATGTCTGAGGCAGAACGCAGTGAACTGCTGGCCATACACGAGGCAGCCGCCAAGAACCTGCGCCTAAACGGAGATCCCAACGAATATGCCGATCTGGGTTTCGCATTTCATCAGCGCATCGTCAGTGGGTGCCATAACAAGGTGCTGATCGAGACGACCGAGTGGCTGGCGCTACGAGTGCTTCCGTACCGACGTTTTCAGGTTGTCGCGCCCGGACGCTTGCAACGCAATCAGTCAGATCACGACGATATTATTTCCGCTATTGTTGCCCGTGACGCGGCAGAAGCCCGGAGACTGATGCAGCGTCATACGCTCGAGCAAGGTGACGCGCTCATGCGATTCATTGTGCTTAACAAAGCCACTCACACCGACTTCCACCCAGCCGCGCTCGGCAAGGAGCACCCGCTATGAGTCAACCGCACATCCTCATCAAAAACGGGCTCATCATCGATGGCACCGGGAAAGACCCTTTCGCAGGGGACGTGCTGGTGCATGACAAACGTATTGTTGCTGTAGGCCAAGAGGCGAGAGCAAGCTGCCCCGACGGTGCGCTGGTAGAAGATATCGATGCTTCGGGCTGCCGTGTGCTCCCAGGCATGATCGACAGCCACTGCCATATCAGCTTTGATCAACCAAACAGTAATGACGAACTGTTTTTTCATCGGCGGTACGGCCTTGCCGCACTGGTCGCCGGGGTCAACGCCCAAAAAGTACTTCGAGCGGGTTTCACCAGTTTCTTCGACGCGGACTGCGTGTTCGATGTAGGGGTAGACCTGCGCGACGCGATTGAGGGGGGTGTTATTGAAGGGCCGCGCATGACCACGGGCGGCAACGTGCTGATCAACTGTGTGGGTGGTACGGCGGCCCGGCTCCTGCCCGATGAGGGCACCCGCGGCTACGCCCGAATCGTCCATACGCCCGATGAGATCGTCAGAGAAATTCACAAACAGATCAAAATGGGTGTCGACTGGATCAAGGTCCATGTCAGTGGGCTGCCCATCCGCCCCGGCAAGGAGACCGGGGAGATCTCAACCTGGACGTTGGACGAGCTCAAGCTGGTTTGCGACACCGCACACCAGTTTGGCATTCCCGTTGTGGGGCATTGTCGCAACGCTACCAGCACCCGCGACGCAGCCCTTGCCGGCTTCGACATGATCCTGCACGCCACCTACATGGACGACGAAGCGCTGAAGGCGGTGACAGATCGTATGGTGCCGCTGGTGCCTACCTTTACCTTCCAAGCCAATCTGGCCGACTTCGGTGCCGCGATCGGTTCGGACGAGACGCTTCGTGAGGTTTTCCGAGCGGAGATCACCGAAAGCGTCGACACGCTTCGCACCGCCTTCGATGCGGGCGTACCGCTGTTAACGGGCAGCGAAAGCGGATTCAGCCTGACACCCTATGGCGACTGGCACTATCGGGAGCTTCAAGTGTTTGTTGAAGATTTGGGGATGACACCGCTACAGGCCATCAACAGCGCCACTGAACAAGGCGCACGTGCGCTCAAACTCGAAGGCGAGCTCGGATGCATCAAGCCTGGCTATCTCGCTGACATTTTGGTCTTCGATGGTGAGCCCGACATTTCCGTTACCCAACTGGGAGAGCAACATCGCTTCCGAACCATCATGAAAGCGGGCCGCGTAATCGATACCCACTCTCCTTTGCCCAGCGATTGGCAACTTCCTGGCTGGCGAGTCAGCGAATACTCTGAGCGTATCCTGACGAGACAACTGGTGGAATCCATGGGACTCACGGGCTAGATCAAACTGCCCCGATTCTCATACCGCCTGACTTACCCTACGACGAAAAAAAGGATAACCGGTGAAACACGCAGTCATAACGGGAGGGGCCGCAGGTCTCGGAGCTGATGTCGCCCGCACACTCAGCGAGGCGGGCTATCGAATCGGTATTTTCGATCTGGGCGCCGAGCGCGTGGCCGAAGCGGCGTCGCAACTTGAGAATGCAGTGGGCATTGAGGCGGACGTTACGTCCCCCGATCAAGTTGCTGCCGCCTTCGACGCATTCGGTGAGGTACCTGACCTACTGGTCAACAATGCGGGCATCGTGCGATTTGGTGCTATGGAGGAGCAGTCTGTTCAGGATTACATCGATGTGGTGAACGTCAACCTCCTGGGCAGCTGCTTCTGCGCCCGCGCCATTGCGCCGGCAATGATGGACCGGGGGTCCGGACACATCATCAATTTCACGTCGATTAACGGCGTCCATCCTGCACCCGGGGTAGGCCTTTATGGCCCAACCAAAGCAGCAATGGCCAACATGACCCAGGCCATGGCAATCGAATGGGGACCGAGAGGTATCCGCGTCAACGCGATTGCACCGGGCATGATCGATGCCGGTATGTCCAAGCCCATTTTCGAGAACCCCAAGGTGCGCGCGACGCGAGGGGGCGGCGTGCCATTGAGATGTCTGGGAGAAGCCGCAGATATTGCAGAAGCGGTCCTTTTTCTGGACTCAGATGGCGCTAAATATATCTCCGGTCACGAGCTGGTCGTCGATGGCGGCGTATCGATCAGCGTGATGGCCCACCTGCCGCGCGAATGACTCGTCGCAACCTGATTCTCGTCGGCGGTATTTTCCATGACTTTCAGGCGTCGGCGGAGGCGCTCTCGACGGCGTTGGAACCACTAGGCATCGAATCCCGCATCGAACCCGATCTCGACGCGGGGGTCGCCAGTCTGGCCCAGCAGCCCGTTGATCTCGTCACGCTCAACGCGCTGCGCTGGCCGATGATGGGAGAAAAATACGACCCCTATCGCGACACTGAGGCCTACTCCCCTCCCCCTGCTACTCGCGCCGCATTGCAGAGGCATGTGGAGACGGGGGGTGCACTGTTAGGGCTTCATACAGCAAGCATTTGTTTTTCTGACTGGCCCGAGTGGGGTGCTCTGCTGGGCGGTCATTGGGAATGGGGCACCAGTTGGCACCCCCAGCCAGAGCCGGTCTCTGTGACACCCAACTCGGAAGCGATGCTTGCGCACCTGCCAGCGTTTCACGTTCAGGATGAGCTCTACACTGACCTGCGGGTGTCGCCCGGCGCACAAGTACTGGCGCATGGTCAAAGCCCCGCGATGCCAAAGCCCCAGCCGGTCATCTGGTCTCATACGGTAGGCCGTGGCAGAGTGATCTATGACGCCCTCGGCCACGACAGCACGTCGCTCTCGGACCCAGCCCACGCTCAGTGGCTTCGCGCATCCGTGGCGTGGGCACTGGGAGAGGAAACATCGCAATGAAATCCCTTCAGGACATGTCGATACTCATCACGGGCGGCGGCTCCGGCATCGGGCTCGGCACCGCCCGATATTGCATCGAGCGCGGAGCAAAGGTCACGATCTGTGGCCGCAGGGAAGACAAGATCAAAGACGCTGCCTCCTCGCTTGGCGATCAATGTCGAGGCATTGCCGCTGATATCACTGTCGCCAATGATCGCGAGAAGCTGCTGGCCGCTGCCGTGGACCACGGTGGGCAGCTCGACGCATTAATCAATAACGCGGGCAACATGTATCGCGGCGCAATCACCTCATTGGATGAACAGGCGCTGCAGGCTGTTTTTCACACCAATGTCATCGCAGCAATGATGCTCACGGGGCTGTGCACGCCCCAGCTCGCAAGGCGTGAGGGCTCAGTGGTCTTCGTCGGATCGATCCACACCCGGCGTGCCTTCCCCGGCGCGTCTCCCTACGCCGCCACCAAAGCCGCCGTGCAAGGCCTTACGCGTGTTTTGGCGGCCGAGCTCGGAGAACAAAAGATACGCGTGAATTGTCTATTACCCGGTGCAGTCTTCACCGAAATTAATCAGCGCGCAGGCCTGATGGACGACGAGACCGCATTGCAAAGACTGCAGGGAATGTCAGACTTGCACGCCTTGGGTCGGATTGGCACCACCGAAGAGGTCGCGGAAGCCATGGCATACCTCATCTGCGCTGAGTGGGTAACCGGTGCCATGATTGATATCGATGGCGGTTTAGGACTCGGCATCACGCAAGACCCCGCTATCACCAACAGAGAGGAGCAGTAATCATGAGTGGATCCGTCAGTGTGAATGTGACAACCCGTGAGGGTGAGCAGAGAACTGTCACCCAGGGTGCCGGTCATCAGACACTGATGCAGGTGCTTTATGATGAGGACATCGGAGTCGAGGCCATTTGCGGGGGGTGCACCTCCTGTGCAACCTGCCACGTTTTGGTCGACCCCGCCTGGATGAGCAAGCTACCTGATCGTGATCAAGCAGAGCTAATGCTTTTGCAATATGCCGAGCACTACGACCCGGAGCGCTCCCGGCTCAGCTGCCAGTTACAGTTGGGGCCTGAGCTGGACGGCATGCCGCTCACCATCGCGCCGGAAGAGTAAGCCCCTGTTTATGGTGCTTCTTCCAGACCCCCCGCTTGCCTACTCATGACAGATCGCATCGCACTCGCAAACGCAAAGTCCGTTGACGTTCATGCCCATGCGGTTTTGGCGGGATCAATGGGCAAGGCTGGCGCACACGGACCCGAGATCGGCTACACCGAGTCAGGCTCACCCTGGTTTCGAGTTGGGGACTACCGACTTGATGGCGTGCGTTACGAGGGAAGTCCGTTTATGGACACCAGCGTTCGCCTCGCCAATATGGACGCGGCCGGCATCGATTTTCAGGTATTGTCACCCAATCCGCTGACCTACTTTCATCATATTGGCGCTTCCGAGGCGGTGAGCTTCTGTCGAGGGCATAACGACGCTCTCGCGGAGATCGTCGGAGAACATCCCTCGCGCCTCGCAGGTTTCGCGGCACTACCCATGCAGGACATAGCAGCCGCCTGCGAAGAACTGGACCGCGCCGTGACGGAGCTTGATTTGCTGGGTGGCTACATCGGCACCGACATCGGGCGGCCACTCAATGACCCTGAGCTGGATCGATTCTACGAGCACGTTGTGAAGCTGGATGTGCCGCTGATGATTCACCCCTCTCCCGCGGGTATCGATGGTCCGGCAGGCGACCCGAACCTGAAACAATTCGACCTCGATCTCCTCACCGGTTTTGCGGCTCAGGAATCCATTGCGGTGGCAACGCTAATCTTTGGCGGCGTCTTGCACCGACACCCCGATATCGATGTCTGTCTCAGCCATGCGGGCGGCACCATGACCTCACTCATCGGACGCTTCAACCGCGCCTGCACCAAACGACCGTGGGTTCCCGAACATCTTCAATATGAGGGCGCCTTCGAAGAATCTCTCAAGCGGCTGTGGTTTGATACGCATGTGCACGACGCCCGCGTTCTGGAGTGGGTCATCGAGATTATGGGCACTGACAAGCTCCTTCTAGGGACAAACTTTGCCGGCTGGGATCAGCACGCGATGACGCAGGACGTTGACCCCGCCCTCGCTGACAAAATGGCTGCCAATGCCAAACGACTATTGAGGGCAGGCACCTGACATGATGGCTCAGACGGAGAGGGAGCTGGCACAACGCTGGCCGCTCATCATGGCGACCTGCATGGGCATTATCAGCAGCTCGTTTGTCTTGCCCTATTACTCTATCGGCGCGCTGCTGACTCCCGTCACCGAGGAATTTGGCTGGAGTCGGGCGCAATTTCAGGCCGCCATCCTCTTCAGCTCCGGCCTGGGTGCGCTGACATCTCCCATCGTGGGCTGGCTGAACGATAAATATGGCCCTCGTCGGATCGCCCTGCCGTCGATGCTCGGCCTGTCACTGGGTCTATTGATGGCTTCGCAGATTCAGGGGCAACTATGGATGCTGTTTCTTGCCTACGGCACGATGGCACTGCTGGGCGCTGGCACGATTCCCGTCACCTGGACCCGCGCTATTGCAACGAGCTTCTTTAAGCGTCGCGGTCTCGCGCTGGGCCTGGCGCTCACAGGCACCGGCATTTGCGCCTCTGTAGCGCCCCACTACACCGTCTGGCTCACTGATCTTTATGGTTGGCGAGGAGCCTACATTGGGCTTGCAATGGTACCGATGCTGCTCGCCTGGCCAACGCTTTACTTTCTGTTCAAGCCGCTTGATACGCACACGCCAGCCGCTTCGCCCGAGCCTGAGGCCTCAGC
>WTHO01000065.1 GCA_011523115.1 Halieaceae bacterium
TTGCGCCCATCCACAGCACGAACGCAATGCCCATCTCAAAGAGCCCCACATAGAGGCCGCCAGCCCACGCCTGCCAAACCTGCGGAAAGGGTGTGTCAGTGAACCAGAGCAGAGTGAGCAAGAGCGGTAAGGCGCCGGAGAAGTTGAGAAACAAATTGACCTCCGGGTCCAGAGAGAGCCGCGTATTAATGATCCAGTAAAGACTCCAAAGCACAGTACTGAGTAGCGCCAGCGCAACACCCAACGGCTGAGCCAGATCCAGAGACAAGGGCGCCCCTCGGGTGGCAATCACCACAATTCCGCCGTAGCTGATGCAAGCTGAAAGCAGCGCCCCGAGGGTCAAACGTTGCTGTAACAGCGGCGCGGCGATGAGGGCCAGCGTGATGCCCCAGGAGTAATTGATGGCCATCGCCTCCTGTGCCGGTAACTGATCGTAGGCGGCAAAAAGTACAAGGTAGTAAAGCCCGGGATTCAGCCATCCCACAAACAAGCACATGGCGCGCTGCCTGCCGGAGGTGGCTCGCAGAGCGTTTTGTCTCTCCGGTGAGCGCAAGCGGATAGCAAAAAAAACCCAGCTGACTCCGGTGGCCAGCGTCACCAACTGTAAAGGAGTCAGATACCGCAGGCTCAGGCTAAAAGCAGTGGCCACCGTGCTCCATAGCATCACGGCTCCCAAACCCATTTTGATGGCGCGGCGGTCGTTGTCTTGCATGAGCGACATTCCAGTGAAGCGAGTCGTGAGCCTTAGCGATTCGACACGCAACGTGACAAGATATGCGTTTTAGTGATCACTCAGGAGTGCCCAGCATGGGATACATTGGCGAACATGTCACCCTCGACGACCCCGCATATATCCATGAGAGCGCATGGTTGTATGGCAAAGTCTATGTGGGCCCTGGCGCGTCCATCTGGCCCAATGTGGTCACCCGTGCCGAGACCTTCGAGATCCGAATTGGTGCACGCACTAATATCCAGGATTTCGTCATGATTCACGTGGGCATTGCCTCTCCCACCCTGATCGGTGAGGACTGCTCCATTACCCACCACGCCACCTTGCACGGTTGCGATATTGGCGATCGCTGCTTGATTGGTATTAACGCGACCATTATGGACGGCGCGAAAGTGGGGGAAAACTCCATTGTTGCAGGGCATACAATCATCACCGAAAACAAGGAATTCCCCCCCAACTCAGTGATAGCCGGTGTTCCCGGAAAGGTTGTCGCTACGCGTGACTGTGGTGAGGCAAACCGGCTGAACGCGCAGTTCTACAGCGCCTGCGCAGCGCAGTACAGCCAGGGTCAGGATCGATTACCCGACGAAGCGCTGGCGCAATTTTCAAGCTTGGCGAAACCCGCCGACTGAGAGCCGTCGATCTCACGGGGCAAGGGCGACAAACAGTACTGCGCTCTTCCGTTTCCGAGGCTGATGCGGTTGCGCGGCTCAGTGGTTGGGTAAGGCTGCCGTTCTGCCGGTGGCGGCCAGCAGCGCATTGAGGCCGCCGACATTTTTTACCCCGGAAAAACCCGCCGACTGCAGGCGGACTTCTGCCTGACCCGAGCGGTTACCGCTGGGGCAATAGAGAAGGACGGTCTGATCTTTGCCCACGTTGTGCGCTTCGATTCCCTGAATAATGTCCTCGTGGGGAATGTTGATCGCTCCAGGAAAGTGACCTGCAGCGAATTCCTCGGCTGTTCGCACATCGATGATCAGCGTCGGCTCGTCGAGCGCAGCAACCGGTGCGGCCTCGGCAGGCGGTTGGGACGCGTGCACAGTACTCATAGCCAGCGTAACGAGCGCAGCGATAACCCATCTCATAGCGATTGACCCTTCTAATCGTGAGGGGGCCAGTGTATCAGGCGCTGATAGCCCGGGTGCGCGAGCGAATCAGGCGACAGCAGGTTCTGTCGATGTGGATGGGTCGGCGTTTTCAAATATCCAGTCGCGGGCGGCCGACAGGGCGTCGACTCTGGTTTCAAAGCGTGATGTCGCGGGAATGAGCTCACTCACACCCAGACCTTCGAGGCTGG
>WTHO01000064.1 GCA_011523115.1 Halieaceae bacterium
CGTGTGGTCTAGGGCTCGAAAAACTGCATCATCGCGCCGTCAGGCGTTTTCACTGAAAACAGTGGGACCTCGCCCACATCACCGATGACAACCTGACTGACATCTCGCCATAACTGGCCGCCGCGGCGGAGCAGCGTTGCCCTGGCCTGATCAATGTCCTTCACCGGATAGCGCACGGCAAGAATACCGAGGTTAGGAGCCTCGCACTGATCAGAATAATCGAAGCCATCGAGACCCATGACCTCAATCATCTCCATCCGGCCGAATTCGCCAGCAACGGGGTACACGATGCCGGCGCGATAAGGCACGGACGTGGTGAGACTGAGCGGGATGCCAATCGGCGTGGGCGTCGGGGTTTTCGCGGTGTATGGCTTGCCCTTATAAAACGTATCAAACCCCAAAACCCCGGTGAAGAAGTCATAGGCAACATCCCGATCGGCAACCATTTGCATCATGTTGAAAGGCGCTGTCATCCGCTCAAAATCGGGGATCGCCTCGGGAAGCGGCGGGCTCAGTCGGTCATATGTCTGTACTTGAACCCCATCTGGTCCGCGATAAATCACGACCCTGAGATCAGACTCCCCAAACTGCAGCGCGGTAATCGGCGTCTCTGTCCACCAACCCAATCGGATGGCATCGTCATAAATGGACTGCATGTCCTTGACACGAATCATCATGCTGAAATAGCACCCGGTATCCCATGCTCGGGCACCGGGGCGCATGGGCATCCGCCTGCCCGCATTGTCGAAACTCACCAAGCGCACGTGACCAAAGTCGCCACCCATGGGGGCGCGGAGCAGCAAATACTCCCCGCCTGCTTCCGGCGCTAATCCCCAGGCGGCGATGGCGGATGGGGATAGCGGGCCCCGCCCGAGCTCCTCGTAACCGCCGATCTCCTTAAAGAAGCGCGCGGTGACGTCCGGGTCCGTGACACTGATTACGGCCTCGCGCCATGGCTTGTCAGTTATGGGCGCCTCTGTCACTGAGGCAACAGCACTACCGGCCCATGCCCCCAGAAGCAACATCATGACCGCCATCAGACCGCTGCCGTGCCATGTCCGATCCGAGTTCCGATTGAAATTTGCTCTGAGCATCGTTTTTTCTCTCTCTTGGGGCGCCGAATGCCGGCCCCGTCTATTTTGATTTCGTGTCAGTCATCGCCACTCGGCTGATCACACTATTCGTCGTTCACCAGAATCACTTTTCCAAAATGCGTGCGCTCATCCACCATGGCGTGTGCGCGAACGAGCTCGGACATCGGTAGCACTGTATCAACGACAGGGGTCAGCTCTCCGCTCGCAAACAGCGGCAGCGCGCGGTCACGAAAGTCGGGCATGGTGCTTGTCATAAAGGCAGGGCTGGTGGAGATACTCATAGACAAAAGCTGAATATTCAAAATACCGATACGAAGGTTGAACGTGATATCGCGACCGCCGGTACTACCGAACATCACGACACGGCCATCCATGCCCATGGAATCGATCAGTTCATGGGCGGTGGCGTCACCAATTGTCATCAGACCGATATCCATGCCTTCACCGTTGGTCAAGCTCGCTACCTGCTCGGAGACTGATTCGCAGGTGTAATTCACGACGGCGTCGCATCCCAATGCCGTGGCGCGCGCCAGCTTGTCATTGCGGCTTGCCGTACCCAGTGTCCAGCAACCCGCCTGTTTGGCCAGAGCCAGCGCCGCACTCCCGACGCTCCCTCCAACCGCCTCTACCAATACGCGATCCCCCGGGGCCATGCGGCCAACGGTATACAGGGCATGCCAGGCGGTCAGCCAACCCACCGGTATCGCTGCACCCTGGGTGTAGCTCAGATTCTCGGGTAAGAGCATCAGATGGGCGGGATCACAGTCAACGACTTCAGCATGCGCACCGCGCACGCGACCAAAAACCCGGTCGCCCACCTTGAAGTCCGCTACTTGGCGGCCAACTTGTTCGACACTCCCGGCGACCTCCATGCCCATGACAAAGGGCAACTCCTGACCGCTGTAGTCCCCGGCGCGCAT
>WTHO01000171.1 GCA_011523115.1 Halieaceae bacterium
CCCGACGGGAGGGTACGGATCTGCAGCTCAAGAGTGGTGTGGCTGCGTTTGATAAAAAGTGCAAGTCAGAAACGCCACCGGGGCAGCACGGTGCGCGCCGGGGACGTCTCTCCGATTATGGCGTTCAGCTTCGCGAGAAGCAGAAAGTGCGGCGCATCTACGGGGTGTTGGAGAAGCAGTTCCGTAACTACTACAAAGAAGCGGCCCGCTTGAAGGGCGCAACGGGTGAAAACCTGCTCCAGTTGTTGGAGAGCCGCCTGGATAACGTGGTGTATCGCATGGGCTTTGGCTCGACGCGGTCGGAAGCACGTCAATTAGTCTCGCACAAGGGCATTTTGGTGAACGGTAAGGTCGTCAATATCGCGTCTTATCAGGTTCAACCGGGTGATGTTGTGTCTGTGCGTGAGAAAGCCAAAAAGCAACTTCGGGTGCAGTCTGCCCTGGCGATTGCCGAGCAGCGTGGGGAGCCCATTTGGGTCGAGGTAGATGCTGGCAAATTGGAAGGGACCTTCAAGTCTCGTCCTGAGCGGCAGGATCTGTCCAACGAAATTAATGAAAACCTGATTGTGGAACTGTATTCGAAGTAACCACTTCGAAAGCGCTCCGTTAACCCAATCCCTGATTTAATCGAAGGTGTTCTATGCAAAGTTCGGTCACTGAGTTTTTGACACCCCGCGTCATCAAAGTTGATGAGGCGTCTACTACCCGCGCAACCGTTACCCTCGAGCCGCTTGAGCGGGGCTTCGGTCATACGCTGGGCAACGCCCTGCGTCGCATCCTGCTGTCTTCCATGCCCGGGTGCGCCATTACCGAGGTCGAGATTGACGGCGTAGAGCACGAGTACTCTGCCATTGAGGGCGTGCAGGAGGATGTCATCGAGATCCTGCTGAATCTCAAAGGCGTCGCACTGTCACTGAATGGCAAGGATTCAGCACAGCTGACCCTCTCTGCGCAGGGCCCCTGCACGGTGACGGCCGCGGATATTCAGGTTGACCACGACGTGGAAATCTCAAACCCAGACCACGTGATCTGCACGGTCACAGACAAGACGCCGCTGTCGATTCGGCTGTTGGTGCAACGCGGTCGCGGCTACTCTCCCGCAGATGCGCGCGAGAATCCTGAAGAGGAAACACGATCCATTGGCCGATTGCCGCTGGACGCCTCGTTCTCGCCGATCCGGCGAGTCAGCTACGTCGTTGACTCCGCGCGAGTTGAGCAGCGGACCGACCTTGACAAGCTGATTATTGATCTGGAGACCAATGGCACGCTGGATCCCGAGGAGGCGATCCGTCGCGCAGCCACAATCCTGCAACAGCAGTTGGCCGTCTTTGTGGACCTCGAGGGCGAGGCGCAGGCCGCAGCAACCGAAGCAGCAGAAGAGGTCGACCCGATCCTGCTTCGACCGGTTGATGATCTGGAGTTGACGGTGCGATCTGCAAACTGTCTCAAGGCCGAAAATATTTATTACATCGGCGATCTGGTGCAGCGCACCGAAGTGGAACTGCTCAAGACGCCCAACCTCGGTAAAAAGTCACTCACTGAAATCAAAGACGTACTGGCTTCCCGGGGCTTGTCACTGGGTATGCGGCTTGAGGCGTGGCCGCCTGCGAGCCTGAAGAACGACGAGCGCCTGCTGAGCGTCTGATAGGAATAACGCCGGGATCACATCCCAGCATATGTGTAAGGAATAGAGTCATGCGTCATCGCCATAGCGGACGACAACTGAATCGCAACAGCTCACACCGGAAGGCCATGTTTCGCAACATGACCGTGTCGCTGGTTGAGCACGAGCTCATCAAGACGACCCTTCCTAAGGCAAAGGAACTGCGAAGCTACGCTGAACCGCTGATTACGCTGGCCAAGAAGGATAGCGTCGCCAACCGCCGACTGGCGTTTGACCGCACTCGGTCGAAGGCAGCGGTCGGTAAGCTCTTTGAGGAATTGGGCCCTCGTTACCAGGAGCGCCCGGGTGGGTACATCCGCATTCTCAAGTGCGGATATCGTACCGGTGACA
>WTHO01000275.1:0-2208 GCA_011523115.1 Halieaceae bacterium
GTACGGCGCCCTTCCGGGAGAGTCAGGGTACTGATCACCAGAGCCTCATCCTGATTTCGAGATACGAGCGCTAGCGAGTAGGCGCGTTGGTCCATCTTGGAGATATACCCGTAGCAAGCTTCATTCTACCGGCGAAGAGCAGATTTTTTTGAAGCGGTTTCTTTTTGCCTTGATATTGGCAGTCACTGATACAGCGCGCGCCTTTGCTGACGAGATGGTCCACATCGTCATCTCAGAGGACGGCTTAAGCGAGCACCTTGCTTTGAAGGGCGCCATCGCTCGCGTTCCACACGGCACGGTGATGCGAATTTCGTTCGATTACAGCGAATACCATGAGCTGCATCCTTATTTGATCGCCAATCAATTTTGCGATGACCGCCAATTCCTCAGGTGGGGGGCAGCTCCGCATCCGGCTCTGGGAGAGATTGACCTCGTCTGCATCAGAAGCGCCGTGTCAAAACCCGCATCGGCACCACGACTCGCCGCCGGCAACTGAACGGGGACCGTCACTCCCGGCAATCGGGGGCTTCTGAATCACGTCTCTCGGTGCCGACGCACTTAACCTCTGTTGGTCACATTGGCCCTTCGTTTCATTCTATGATGTTCGGTAGCGTGCATTCTGAGAGCGAGGGCGAGGTAGTGTTGATAAGAGCTGTATTGGTTTGCTGTCTGTTAAGTCTCCCAGCATGGGCGGAAGACTATGAATTACAGGCGACCGTAAAAACCCCCGATATCGCATTTTCGTCCGAGACAGACATCGGTCTTTGGGCCCGCTTCCACTTCGCGATTCACACCTCAGACTTTGATGGCACTCGTGAATTTTATCGTCGTCTTGGCTTCACCGACGGTATTAGTGGGTTCCCACTCACCAACACGCATGCCATGGCTCGCGCTCTGGGCATGTTCGATCTTTGCCAATATGAACTCGAAAAGGGCGAGGTATTGTTGTTCCCGGGGGCGGAGAACACGACGGGCATTGACCTGCTCCAGTGGCGCGTGCCATTCAACCCCGAGCCACCGTATGGGGCACCCAATCATTTGGGGATGGCCTATGCGACGCTCATGACCGCCGATCTCACATCGGATTACGCACTGTTAAAAAAGCAGGGGGTTGAGTTTTTGAGTGAGCCCTATGGCGCCCCCGGTAACCGCTTTGTCTTCATGCGCGACCCCGATGGCATCTATTTGAAGCTGGAGGAGAGCCCGATACCCAAACCTGCGGGGGCGCGGGATCAAACCCAGATCATGGGCATGCCTTATATCGGTATCAACGTCAGCGACGTAGAGGCCTCGGTATCCTTCTATCGGCGCTTCGGTTACAAAAGCGTGCGATGGATTAATGAACAAACCTTGAGCCGGGAGGAATCCGCGGCGTGGGGTTTCGATCAGCCGGTCAGGTACCGTGGCGCTGATGTGGCCATTGAGCGCGGCGATCATCACCGGCTTCGCCTTTTACAATGGATCGAGCCCTTCGATCCCGATCCGGCATACCCGCCGCCAATCAACCATAAGGGCATTAACCGGCTAGCCCTCACCGTGCCCGATGTCGAGCGGGCCGTGAAAATACTGGAGGCGCAGGGCGTGCCGTTCCTCTCTGAGGTGGCACCGTGTTGCTCGGGTACTGATACAGACACAGGTGGGATCGTTCATGCCATCGACCCTGACGGCGTATTCCTCGAACTCGTAGGCAATCTCGAGCCGCGGCCGGTCGCGCCACAGCCTGAGCACTGTCCGCCTCTGGAGATTCGGTATCCAGCGTCACCGCTCTAGGTACCTTGCACAGGGGCCTGGCAGGTGGCTGCTATTTTGAAGTGTCACGCGAGGTTGTATGCTGGTGTGTCATAAACCCGCAAAAAAACAGTCGTCATCACAGAAGGGGAAAACAATGCGAGCTTTATTCGGGGTCGTGCTAGTGTCTTTGGCGTTTGGTGCGCACTCACAAGAGTATGAGGCCAGGTCTGAATTTACCTATTGCACTCTCAACGAGGGTAAAACACTCGAGGATGTGATTGAGCAATCCGAGTTTTACGGCGAATTTTCGAAGAAAGCCGGTACCAAATACCTGCAGGTCGTTTTAACGCCTATGCACGCGGGGGTGAGCACCGATTATGACTATGTCATCTGGGGGCAATGGCCGGATGGACAGTCGATGTACAACGAGTGGGGTAGCTACACCAACGAGTTCTGGGCGTGGATGGCCGAGCAGGA
>WTHO01000275.1:2308-6669 GCA_011523115.1 Halieaceae bacterium
GGCTTTGAGCCCGACTGGCCATACGACTACGTTCAGATGAATCATTGGTATACGTTTGAGCACCGTGGCAAAACGGCGGATAGCTGGGGCGCTTTTCTTGAGGCGCATCCTCAAGTGGTAGAGGAGTCCCGGGCTTTGGCGAGCTGCGAGCGCAATCGCAGCTTTGCGGGTCGCATGATGTTCAACAACGTCGATTAGGGTAGGCCCCACAAACAAATCGCGCCGGTGCACGATGGGCCACCGATGTGTGGGTAGTACATCAAAATGTCATTTCATAGACCTCAATCTGCCGCGAGAAGAGGAGTTTATATGCGTAATCTACTGCTAGCGCTGGTGTCATGCGGTTTTTTGAGCACGGAGCTTGCGGCGAGCGAGTGTGTGCCGTCTGAATGGGGTCCAAATGACGAGATAGGGGCTGCCAATCGGATTACGCCAGAGCGAACGCTCGCGGCGGCCAAGCTGGTGAAGCAAGGCGCCAGCCATCCACTGGGGATCGTGATTACCCCTGGTATGCCGGCTTATCCGCCGCGCTACACCCAGCTTCAGGTGGTGCAACCTGAGCAGCATTTTCGCACCGACACCACGCCACAATTCGGCTGGAACGCGACGGCAAACGATGATTTGGTGCAAATGTGGTTAGGCACCGGCCCTCAATTAGACGGGCTGGGTCACATGGGTGAGGCGGGAGAGTTCTACAACTGTAATCAGGGGAAAGACTTTTCGTCCATTACCGGTCTTACCAAAATGGATATCAGTCAGGTGCCGCCAATGGTGGCCCGCGGCGTCTTGATCGATATGGCGCGATATTTCGGCGTGGACCATCTGGCAGCAGCACAGCCTTTTTCCAGGTCGGATATTCAAGCAGCGATGGATCAGCAGGGTCTCACTATTGGCGAGGGGGATGTTGTTTTGTTCCACACCGGCTGGACGGACGCCAAACTGAATGCTGACCCTGAGCAATGGGTGTCGACGATTCCCGGTATCGACAACGATGCGGCGCGCTTTCTCGCCGGATTCAAGCCGCTGGCGGTAGGTGCCGATACCTGGGGTTTGGGTGCTGTGCCGCCAAAGCCCGGTGACAAAGTGTTTTATGACCACGCTATTCTGCTCAAGGAAAACGGTATTTACATACTGGAGACCATGAACACCGGCCGGCTGGCCCGAGAGGGTGTGGGGGAGTTTATGTTTGTTTTGGGCCAAGCGCGCCTCAAGGGCGCCGTGCAGATGGTGATCAATCCTGTTGCCATGTGGTAAGCCCGATATTTTGCGCAATAGCTACTCGGGTGGAATGCATTCATGACGGCCTCTAACCCGTTTCATTTGGCCATTCCGGTGAGCGATCTCGATGTTACTCTGGTGTTTTATGAGGAGCACCTCGGGTGTTCCCGCGGGCGTGAGAGTCACGATTGGGTGGATCTCAACTTCTTTGGTCATCAATTGGTGCTTCACAGAACCGATGAGAGAAAAGGGGCAGGTGCCAAGGGCGCCAATCCCGTGGATGGCGAGCAGGTGCCGGTGCCTCACTTTGGCGTGGTGCTCGAATGGCAGGCTTTTGAGGCCCTGATCGAGCGCTTGGTGGATCAAGACTGCGAGTTTTTGATCGAGCCTAGGACACGCTTCAAGGGGAGGGCGGGTGAGCAGAAAACCTGTTTTCTGATGGATCCCAGCGAAAACTACCTCGAATTTAAGAGCTTTCGCGACCCCGACGCATTGTTTTCCACTGACACCCAAACGTATGTGTGAGCGGTTGGTGACCCCATCACAGGGTCACAAGTTTCCCGAGTAACGTCGCATCGGCGTTCATCTGGCCGCAGGCGGCCGTGATAATATTTCGGGAAGTTCACGCAGTGCTTTTAACCTATGAATCGAGATGCCATTCTCAATATGTTGCAGATGCAGCACCGTATGAACAGCCGGGTGCATGAAGACTGGATCAATCAGGGTTTTGAATGGTACCGGGCGGCGTGGATCGAGTGCGGCGAACTGATGGATCACGTGGGTTACAAGTGGTGGAAGAAGCAAACCCCTGACATGGAGCAGGTCCGGCTTGAGGTCGTCGACATCTGGCATTTCGGTTTGTCAGCACTGTTTGAGCCCGACACGGATCTCGAAGCGCTGGCTGGGCAAATCGCCGCTGAGTTTATGGAGCGACCTGAGGGTTTGGCGAGTGACGGTAGTCCCACTCAGCGTATCCACGCGGCCACTGAGGCGTTGGCGCAGCATGCTCTCCAAACTAAGGGATTTTCCGTGACGCTGTTTGCGTCATTGATGGATGCCTGCGATCTGTCAGCCGATGCGCTTTATCGGCACTACGTGGGAAAAAACGTATTGAATTTTTTCCGGCAGGATCACGGTTATCAGGACGGGACTTACATCAAAGAGTGGCAGGGGCGAGAGGATAACGAACACCTTTCGGAGCTACTCGACACATTGGATGCGACCGCGGCCGGATTCCCCGAGGCAGTTTATGACGCGTTGTCAGCGCGTTACGCCACAGTGACATGAGACCATTCAAGGACTATTTTTTTCAGACGACGGATGGTCTCAGGCTCTACGCACGCGACTATCCGGGCCCGGACGCTAACGCTCCGGTCCTGCTCTGTCTTCATGGCTTGACGCGAAACAGTAAGGACTTTGCGAGCCTTGCTGAAGCCCTGGCGAGTGACTTCCGTGTTGTGGTGCCAGAGCAGCGCGGTCGCGGCCTGTCGGACTACGCGGAGGACGTATCGCGCTACTCGCTGCTCCAGTATGTGGAGGACACGCAGGGCCTGATTGTTGAGTTGGGTCTGCAGTGGATCTCGGTGGTGGGTACCTCGATGGGCGGGCTGATGACCTTTGCGCTGAATGCGCTGTCTCCGGGTCTGATAGAGCGAGCCGTCATCAACGACATCGGTCCTGAAATTGCACAGGCGGGGCTGGACCGGATCAAGTCCTACGTGGGCGCGGCCGGCCCGTTTGAAGATTGGGAAGAAGCAACCGCCTATCTCAGCTCAATCACTGCTGAGATCTTCCCCGAATGGACTGACGCGCAGTGGTCGGACTTCGCGCGTCAGTGTTACATCGAGCGCGAGGGTCAAATCGTCATCGATTACGACCCCCGGATCGCGACGCCTTTGGCGACCCAAAGCACCGATACCGAAGCCGAGACACTGTGGTCGCTGTTTGAGGCAATGGCATCAGTCCCGTCTTTACTCGTTCGCGGCGAGCTAACTGACCTGCTTTCACCCGAATGTGTTGCCAGAATGCAGAAGGTACACCCCTCGATGGAGGTACTCAGCGTGCCCAACGTGGGTCACGCGCCAATGCTTAATGAGCCGGGTGTGACCGAGGCGATCAGGCGTTTTCTGCTCGATTAAAGGGCCGTGCTAAGGTGCGGGGTGCGAACACCGATCCGGTTGGTTTCAGTGCCCGACTTTCATGTTACCCAGAAAGTCGAGCTTACCCAGAGGTGTGCCTAGCTGTCGCAAGATGGTGTAGGTAGTGGTCGCATGAAAATACAGATTCGGTTTTGAAAACGTCGCCAAAAAGTTATCGGTTGTGAAGGGGATCTCCATCTTGCCGAAGCGAAAGTACATGTTCTGGCCCGATAACGCCTGTATTGCATCGTGGGTTTCTTGTTGCAGTGCGGTCAGCCCCTCATCGATCAGGTCGCAGAGCCCCGCATAGTCAATCCCAGGCTTTTCGGGTGGCGGGTTAAATTCTCCCGCACGCATGCCCTGTATGGCACCAAACGAATGATGCCAGACAGATATGACCTGAAAGCTGAAAGGGTTCATCGTCTCGTGCAGCCGGTAGTCGACGATATCGCCAAGCGCAAGACCAGTTGCCTCAGCATGCGCTTTGCCGGCTTTTAATACATGAGCAGTGCTCTGAAGAATTTGCTCGTAGCACATGACGCTGGCGTCGTAGAAAGATAGTTGCATCGAAGGCTCCCTCGTATCAGTTTTGAAAGATCGGTGTCGGGGTTAAATCTGTGTGTTGGGCATCGCTGAGGTATTGATCGATGCGGCTCACTAAATCGAAGTCGCGATCTGTCACGCCCGCAGCGTCGTGGGTCGATAGCCGGATTTGCACTGTGCTGTAAACGTTGTACCAGTTTGGATGATGGTCTTGCGCCTCTGCGCAGCCGGCCACATAGTCCATGAACTGCCAGGCGCTCTTGAAATCCTCAAACTGAAGATCTCTGGCAAGCCATATCCCTTCAAGGCGCCAGCCCGGGTGGGCTGTCAGCCGCTCCTGAATGTATTCCGGTGATAGTGCGTTCATACTGCTTTCTTCCTGAGGACCACGCCTGACTCCAAGTGATGGGTGTATGGAAACTGGTCAAAAAACGCCAGGCTTTCTATCTCGTGTGTGGCCGA
>WTHO01000275.1:6769-7899 GCA_011523115.1 Halieaceae bacterium
TTGTTGTGTTCTGCATTCCAGCGTGCCGCAGCAGTCGCGGGTTTGCTGAGCTCCGTCGCCAGCACGTTGCGAAACCGTTGTGAGAGCGGGAGCGTGAAATTACCGATGCCACAGTAGAGCTCCAAGAGGTCGGTATCGGTGGTGACACATTGTGTGAGCAGCCACGTCATCATTTTTTGGTTGATGATCCCATTTGGCTGTGTGAAGCATTGCTCGGGCTGTCGGTAGCGGTAGTGCTGACCGCCCACCTCGATCACCTCTTCCACCCAGTCGGTATCCAGCACGAGCTTTTGCTTGCGGCTTCTGCCGATTATTTTGCAGGACAGCGCCTCGGCCAATTCGAGCGCCTGGGCTCGCCATGATTCATCGAGAGGGCGGTGATAGATCAGCGTTACCAAAAGCTCCCCACTTAATGTCGACAAAAACTCGACCTGAAAAAGCTTGCGCCGTAGCTCAGTCGAGCGTTCCAGCCTAGCGCGTAGCGGCGCCATAGCCTCGGTAATACGCGGGCCAGCAATCGGGAAGTCATCAATCACTCGCGGACTGCGTGAATCGCCGGGAGGGAACATCACGTAGTGAAGCGCATTTCCGTCATGCCAGACCCTGAACTCGACTCTCAGGCGAAAGCCACTCGGTGGCGAGGCATGTTTCACCGGGTCTGGTAACGCCAAGCCCGAGAGAAGCCTCAATGCCCCTTCGGTCTTCTCATGGAAGAGCGATTCACACTCGTCAGGTCGATAGTCCAGCAGTTGCAAGGGCGTTACAGACAGTTCTTGGGCTTAGGGAGCCCTGCGATGCGGCTGCCCACGCGAGCAGGTGAACCCGGAAATAAACCCATCAGGTAAAGGCTGTTGCCTTTGTCGGCGCCAAGCCGCTGCTTTACATAGTTCACCAACGCTCGATTCGCAGGGGAGTCGCCGAAGGCCTCAAAAAATTCCTGAAGTAGGGAGAGAACCTCCCAATGAGCCGCTGTAAGAGTAACGCCCTCGATGGCGGCGAAGGCCTCCGCGACGTCCTGCGACCAAGCCTCGCGTTGGCGGAGGAAGCCATTCTCGTCACACAGTTCCTCGAGCGCTGTTTCACTGACCATGTCTTAGTACCAGCTCATGCTGTGGGGGTGTTGGCAGACC
>WTHO01000199.1 GCA_011523115.1 Halieaceae bacterium
GGTGCTGGGCGATTATCGCCGAAGACCCGGAAGCCGAGGCCGAGCGCGTCGGTGATTACGTGTTGTATCAGTCCAACGAATATATTCGTTGGGGCGCATTCGGACCGCCGGATCAAACCCCGCTGTTCCCGGATGCCAGAACGGCGATCGAGAATGGTTTGTATGAGCTGTGGGACGCTGATACGGCGGTTGAAAAACTCAGCGGTATGATCGAGCAGTATCCGCAGATATCAGACATTCACTTTTGGGCGCAGTTCCCGGGGGAGAGCGTTGAGTCTGGTGACCGCAGAATGGATTACATCGCGGAGAAGGTCCTACCCAGACTGCGTTAGGAGGCGCCACGCCCCTGTGATCTCAGTGGAGGCATCGGCCTCAACTTGCGCGGGAGAGTTTCGCCACGGATTGTGCCGTTGCCACCAATTCTCCCGAGGCGTCATGAACAGCCGCTTCGAGAAATCCCGTGCGAAACGTCGCTTTTTTCACCCAGCCGGAGACACGCAATAACTGTTCACCTCGGCAAATCCCGATGAACTGCGTAGAGATATCCAGAGATGCGACCCCGGAGACGTCCTCAGAGGTACCGAACAGTGCGTGAGACATGGCTGCATCGAGCATCGCGGTCACGAACCCACCCTGTACAACATCGCCTGAGTGACAGTACTCCAGCGGGACAGTAAATGTGAAAACTGCTTTTTGTTTTGCCATATCGAGCTCGACGATCGTTCCGCCCAGCAGGCGGATGAAATCGGGGGCCATCGCGTTGAGTTGCTCTATACGGTCAGTAGCGTTGTCCATGCGTCCGGATTCTCGGGTCGTGTGCCGCGCGCAGTGTAACGACAAACCGGCACTTTTGCCGCTGACTTGCGATCTGCCCTTGGGAAAAAGAGCAGGGCAGAGTGATCGGCAGAAACCCTTTGAGACGAGGCCCCTTGTTCTCGAGTGCTGCTCGGTTGTGCGGGGGTTCGCCTGATGGCATCTGATCCGAGGTTGGTTCAGTTAACCGGTTGTGAATGCGCTGAGTTATCCATTCCCCAGTGGCAGGTCAACGCGGGGGAGGGCTGGTGCGTTTTCGGTCGTAATGGCTCTGGCAAACAGTTGATTGATCAATTGCTGGTCGGCGACATATTGCCAAGACGGGGCGAAATAGAGCGATTTCTCGATCCGGCTCAGATTGCGCTGGTGTCATTTGAACGCCAGCAGGCAACCTACGAGGAAGAGTGGCGACTGGCTGCCACCGATATCATCCCGGAGGATGAGTGGGGGACGCGGGTCGCCGAATTCCTACCCCCGGCCAGGCTCGATGACCCGCTCATCGATGCGCTAAATATGCGACACCGCCTTCAGGCTTTTTACAGAGAGCTGAGTACCGGAGAGAGTCGTAAGTTGATGGTATTGAAGGCCTTGCTTGAGGAGGCCCGATTGCTTATCTGCGACAACCCCTTCGACAGCCTGGATCAGGGCACGGTTGCAGCGCTAAATGAGACTTTTAGTCGCGCTGTGGACGCCGGTGCGAGTGTCGTATTGCTGCTCAGTAATCGCACTGACATCCCCGACTGGGTGACGCAGTTTGCCGCGGTTGAGGGTGGATTGATGACGGTTTTCTCGCCGGGTGCGCCAGAGCAGCAGCGCGCCGCGCTGGAGCGGGCGGTCAGTGAGCAGACCATCCTGCAGCCGGGCATTCCCGAGGACTCCATCGCGCTCGAATCATACACCGCCCCCCATATCGCGGAATTAAATCACTGCGTGGTGGAGTATGGCGGCAGGCGGGTGCTGGATGACGTCACGCTACACATCGCGCCGTTGCAACACACTTTGGTCACAGGGGAAAACGGTGCGGGAAAGTCCACTTTGCTGGGGCTGATTACCGGCGATTGCCTGCAATGTTTCAGCAACGATGTGTCCGTTTTCGGCCACCGAAGGGGCAGTGGCGAGTCGGTGTGGGAGATCAAGCGTCACCTCGGCTTGGTCAGTAACGACCTCCATCGTCGTTACACCGTCCGCTGCGACGTGTTGTCTGTCGTGTGCTCTGGCTTCTTTGACTCGATCGGTGTGTACGACGTCGTGTCGGAGATGCAGATTCGCATCGCGAAAGAGTGGCTCGTCGCAGTTGACATGGCCGACAAAGCCAGCGCGATGTTTCAGTCACTGAGTTACGGAGAGCAGCGCTTGGTGCTGATTGCGAGGGCCATGGTGAAGTCCCCGCTGCTGCTGGTGCTCGACGAGCCCACCCAGGGCCTCGACGAGATCAATCGTGAGCGGATTCTGGGCTTTATGTCAGCGATCGAGGCGCGGCAACACAGCACGTTGCTCTTCGTGAGTCATCGCGAAGACGAATTTTTGCCGCTGTTCAAGCAGCATGTGCACCTGCGCCTGAGTCTTTAGAACGCCGAGAGGCCTGTCTGACTGCGACCGAGGATTAAGGCGTGAACGTCGTGAGTTCCCTCATAGGTATTCACGACCTCGAGGTTCACCATGTGCCGCATAATGGGGTAGTCATCAGAAATGCCGTTACCACCCAGCATATCTCTTGCCGAGCGCGCGATATCCAGTGCCTTGCCGCAGGAGTTGCGCTTGATCAGGCTGATTAGATCGGGAGAAATTTCGCCGGCACTCAGCATGCGCCCGGCCTGCAGGCAGCCCTGAAGAGCGAGACTGACTTCGGTTTGCATATCTGCCAGCTTGAGTTGAATCATCTGTTTCGAAGCCAGCGGCACACCGAACTGCGTTCGGTCAAGCGTGTATTGTCGCGCGGTCTGCCAGCACTCTTCTGCGGCACCCATGACGCCCCACGCGATACCGTATCGAGCGTTGTTGAGACAACCGAAGGGGCCTTTGAGCCCCTCGACATTGGGCAAGTGGTTCTCGGCCGGCACAAACACATTGTCCATGACGATTTCACCGGTGATCGAAGCGCGCAGGGCGAGCTTACCCTCGATTTTGGGTGCGCTCAGTCCTTCCATCCCCTTCTCGAGGATGAAGCCACGGATCACGTCGTCTTCGGTCTTTGCCCAGACAATGAAGACATCCGCAAGCGGGCTATTGCTGATCCACATTTTTGATCCTGTGAGCCGATAGCCGCCGTCGACGGCCTTTGCCCGGGTCACCATGCCGCCTGGGTCCGAACCGTGATCCGGCTCTGTGAGACCGAAACAACCAATCCACTCGCCGGTCGCCAGCTTGGGCAAATATTTTTCCCGCTGTTCCTCTGTGCCGTAGGCGTGGATGGGGTACATCACCAGTGACGACTGTACGCTCATCATGGAGCGATAGCCTGAGTCAACGCGCTCAATCTCGCGCGCGATCAAGCCATAGCAAACGTAATCTACCCCCGGGCATCCGTAACCATCGATGGTGGCACCAAGGAGTCCCATCTCGCCCATTTCACGAAAAATATTGGGATCTGTGCTTTCTTCGCGGAAGGCCTGTTTCACCCGCGGGGCGAGACTGCTCTGCGCGTACTGCTTCGCGCTGTCACGCACCATGCGCTGCTCCTCGGAGAGCTGCGAGTCGAGTTCAAAAGGGTCTTGCCAGTTCAATGGTGTCCAGCGTGTTTTTGTCGCCATGCTGAATTGCTCCGTGGGGCGTTAGCGATATTTTAAGTTTAAAATATTTGGGGGTCGTCGAAAAGTCGCCATCGCTTGCCGGTGATCACGACGCATCCTTGAGCGAGCCGCCATTGCTCGCAAGCCGCTCAAGGAGCGGGGCGAGTGCCCAATTGTCCGGGTTCAGGGTTTGCCGGAACTGGGTGATGCGGTCCACCACAGAGGAGAGCCCCCGTGCTTCGGCAGCATGCATAGGCCCACCCCTGAAACGCGGGAATCCGTATCCATGACAGTAGACGACATCGATATCACTGGCGCGTTGTGCAATGCCTTCTTCCAGAATCCGGGCGCCCTCATTGGCGAGTGCGAGTGTCAGTCGGTCTACAATTTCCTCAGCAGTAAGCTCCCTCGCCGTGATGCCCAACTCAGCCCGCGTGGCTTCAATGATGTCTGCCACGACAGGGTCCTCCTGTCTGGCGCGGGTTTCCGGGTCATAGCGGTAGTACCCCGCGCCCGATTTTTGCCCCAGTCGACCGGCTTCGACCAGGCGATCAACGAGCAGGTAGTTGATGCGGGGTCCTTTTTCTTCATCAGACAATTGCTCGCGAGCCCGATAACCGATGTCGAGGCCTGCGAGGTCGCCGACCGCCATAGGCCCCATCGCCATACCCCATTGCTCCATTGCCTGATCGACTTGAGCCGGGGAGGCGCCCTCCATGACGCACAGCGCCGCTTCGCGGCCGTAGTGCCGGAGCATCCGATTGCCGATAAATCCGTAGCACATCCCAGAGAGCACGCAGACCTTGCCGATTTGCTTGCCCACCGCCATGGCGGTCGTCAGCGTGGTGTCGTCACTGGCACCTCCACGAACAACCTCGAGCAGACGCATGACATTTGCAGGGCTGAAAAAATGCATGCCGACAACGCGTTCCGGCCTGTTGGTCACAGCCGCCAGCGCATCGATACTCTGATAGGAGGTATTGCTTGCCAGAATGGTGCGGGCGTCGCAGATCTCATCTAACCGCTGGAACACCTGCTGCTTAAGTTCCAGGTTCTCAAATACCGCTTCGATAATGAGATCTGCCCCCTTTAAAGCCTGCCAGTCCGCGGTCGCCTCGAGGTTGGCGAGGTAACCGGTGACCTGATCTGATGACAGGCGGCCGCGCTGGACGCTGATGTCATAGTTCTTACGGATGGTGCCGAGGCCGCGATCGATGCCCTCTTGATCCTGATCGACCAAGGTCACCTGAAAACCCGCCTGCGCGAAGCACATGGCAATGCCCCCGCCCATGGTGCCGGCGCCGATGATGCCCACGTGCTTTACCGCTTGCGCTTCGGTGTCAGGCGTCATCCCCTGAATCTTGGCGGCTGCGCGTTCTGCAAAGAATTGGTGTCGCAGAGCGCTTGACTGGGGGTCTGCCATGCAGGCCTCAAAGGCCTGCCTCTCGACTTTTAATCCGTCCTCGAAGGGCACCGTGCCGGCGGCACTCAGGCAGTCCAGAATCCGCTGTGGGGCCGTCTGCCCTTTGAGGCGTTTTGCGATAGTGTCACGGGCGCCCGAGAGGAGTGCAGTATCATCATCATTAAGCTGAAACGGGATATCTCTGGTCAGGCGTTTGCCGGCTCCTCGGCTGAGGAGCTCGCCAGCAAAATCCAGTGCGGCCTGTTGCAGATCATCGTCGCTAACCTCGTCGACAATGCCGGCGGCTTGCGCGTCTCCGGCACTGAGGGGGCGCCCACTGGTGATCATATCGATCGCCATTTTAAGGCCCGTCAACCTCGGTAGTCGTTGGGTCCCGCCCGCACCCGGAAGCAGGCCCAAATTGACCTCGGGTAATCCGACTTTGGCCGTTGCGGCCGCGAGACGGTAGTCACAGCAAAGGGCCAACTCGAGCCCGCCGCCCAGAGCGGTTCCGTGGATGACGGCGACAACCGGTTTGGGGTGCGATTCCAGAGCCTCGAGCACCGTTGCCAGCGCAGGGGCCTGAGGCGGTTTGCCAAACTCGGTGATGTCGGCGCCGGCAATGAAGGTTCTGCCCTCGCACCGCAGCACCACAACCTCTGTGTCATCTGCCTCTGCAACTTTGAGACATTCAATGATGCCTTGTCTGACGGCCCGGGACAGGGCGTTCACTGGGGGTGAATCGATCACGATGTTGCCGATTTGGCCAGTTACGGTATAGCTCACCGATGCGGTCATGCGGGCCTCGCTGAAAGAATTGAGGTTAGGAACAGGAGTGCAGGGATCAGAATGGAGCGGAGGTCACGACTTGGCAAGCAGGTGATCGGCTTGGCGGGATGCCAAAGCGCTCAGAGTGAACGTCGGGTTGACGGCACCGCTACTCGGGAAAAGGGCGGGTCCCGCTACGTAGAGATTGTCAGTGTCATGCACGCGACCAAAGCTGTCTGTGACGGATGTTGCCGGGTCATCCCCCATGACCGCCCCGCCCATGATGTGCATACCAATGCGAGGACCGGACCAGACTTCCTGCGCACCCGCTGCGCGCAAAATCTCCTCGCCCTCGGACATGCGCTGTGCCCATCTGGCCGCGGCAGTCGGGGCAAGGTCATGGTGGGTATGAGCACAGGCAATACCGTTGTTGTCGACTCTGTCGCTTAAGGTCACCCGGTTCCCAGGTAGCGCGATATCCTCACAGACCAAGGTCATATTGCCTAAATGCCGCGCCGCCCTTTGCAGCCAGGTTTTCAGTTCAGCACCCGGTATGTCTGGCCGGCCTGTGCCATATCCGAGTAAATCGTGTGGTTTGATGGCATGCCCAATCATCCATTGGCTTGAACCGAACCCTCCGGGCGCATCTTTTTGGTCGTAATCGTCATGGTTGAGAAGCTGGCCAGCCGAAACACCCTGGTGAGGGTAGGTTTCATCTTCAAATAGCCCAAACGTGGTGGCCGCTGGATGCGTCATCAAATAGCGACCCAGCTGATCGGAGTGATTGCCGGGAGCAACGTGCCCCGCCGTGGCTGAGCTCAGTAAGATCCTCACCGACTGGACGGCAAATGCCGCGATAATAATCCGATCTGCGCGCAAGATTTTGCGCTCACCCGCTTGCAGATATTCCACAGACTCTATTCGCTGAGTATCACTAGCGTCACGGATGACCCGAGAGACCGTGGCGTTGTGCTCCAGTTGCACGCCGGCAGCGCGCGCGAGGCAGCCAGGTCACGAGTGGGTTTCCCAGCGCGCCGATCGGGCAACCGGCATCGCACCAGCCATCGTATTGGCAACTGCGCCGCCCCTCATACGGCTCGCTATTGATCGCCAATGGCAGCGGTGAGGTATGCCTACCGGTTTTTTCAAAGCCTCTTGCTAGCACGCGAGACTGGGCAAACAGCGGTAGCGGCGGCATGGGGTAGGGCGCACCTTGCGGTCGCCAGCGTTCCTGATCGGCATCGCCACTCAGTCCCACCTCGGTTTGGACACGATCATAGTGGGGTGCGAGATCTGCATAGCTCAGCGGCCAGTCCAGGCCCACACCGTGATCGCTTTGCAGCGTAAAATCCCCTTCATGCATCCGCAGCCACACCCCGTAGTGGTGAAGTGCTGATCCGCCAGTGCCACTGCCCGCGTTAAACGCATGTCCAATTTTGTGGTCTCCAGATTCCGAGACGGCGGGTTCTGACCATTTGAGTTTTCGGGCCCAGATTTGTGAGCTGACCAGGTCGCTGAGTTGCCGCGCTGGCCCTGCTTCTAAAACGGTAACCGATTGCCCGCCCTCAGCTAATCGTGCGGCTAACATCAGTCCGGAAGCACCGGCTCCTACGATGACAACGTCGCGGCTCTCCATCACCAGGGTTTCTCCGGCATGATGTGGGCCATGTAGGGTATCCCCAATGCTTCGAACCCCTCCGGGGTGCCATACGTCACGTCCAGCGCGTCGGCGCGCAACACAAAGAGCATGTAGCTGGCAGGTGGACCCTCCCAGTCAGGCAGGGCATCACCCCAAAGCGCGCTGACCACTGCGGAGGTTGACGCATCGGTTTGCAGTGCTCTCTGAAGGTTACTGGCGAGTGACCGATAGAAGTCCGCTTGGGTCGAGACATCGACGCCGAGATATTTGCCAATGAGCAGGGATTGTTTGCCGGCTCTCAGTTGAGCGTCCAGATAGGGGGCGATACCCGCCACAGCCGCCCCCGGGACCAGCTGCTCAGCGACTGCTTCAATCGCGCTGACCTCGGCGGGAGTGAGCACCTCTGGCGTGAATTTAAGCTCTGCCGCCTGTGCGGGCGTTAGCGTCAGCCGCTCTCCCATAATGAGGTAAGAGGCGGTGATCAGCGTCGTTGCCATCAGGCCTCGGCGTGTCAGGTC
>WTHO01000103.1 GCA_011523115.1 Halieaceae bacterium
AAAACGTATTCGTGGGATCAAACAGTACGCTTGTCGCACCACTTACGATCGAGTCAGGAGGCTTTATCGCCGCAGGCTCTACGGTAACAGATGATGTGAAAACGGATCAGCTTGCGGTGGCGAGAGGGCGCCAGCGCAATGTAGATGGATGGAAACGCCCGGTTAAGCCATCAGAGTCTGAATAATGTGTGGAATTGTCGCTGTCGCCGCAAGGCGGGATTGCTCCGGAATTCTCCTCGAGGGTTTGCGGCGTCTGGAGTATCGAGGCTACGACTCGGCGGGTTTTGCCCTGATCGACCGCGCAGGATCTTTATCGAGCCATAAATGCCTGGGCCGCGTGGCGGCGTTAGAGGACGCTCAGCGGGCATCTCCCAAGCAGGGGGGCACAGGTATTGCCCACACTCGTTGGGCGACACATGGCGAACCCTCGGTGGTGAATGCCCACCCGCATATCATTAATGACCGCATAGCAGTTGTTCACAACGGCATTATTGAAAATCACACTGCGTTGCGCGAGGCACTTGCGGCAACGGGGCGCGAATGCGTCTCAGCAACGGATACGGAGGTGGTTGCGCATCTGATCGACGCGGCTGTCTCAGAAGCTGGGGGTCTACTCCCAGCGGTGCAGAGTGTGCTACCTCAGCTTGAGGGTGCTTATGCGCTGGCAGTGGTGAATCGCGAAGCCCCCGACACAATAGTCGTGGCTCGACAAGGGAGCCCACTCGTTCTGGGGGTGGGTATAGGAGAGAACTTTGCGGGCTCTGACACTCTCGCGCTGAGGTCTGTAACCGATACGTTTATTTACCTAGAGGATGGTGATGTCGCGGAAATCAGTGCAGACGGATATCAGATATTGGACTCCGCAGGCGTATCCGTTAACAGACTGCCTACTCGGCTGGCGACCGCGGTCGCAGATGACGATCTTGGCGAGCACGAGCACTTCATGCTCAAGGAGATTTTCGAGCAACCCGCTCGCCTCCGCGATACGGTCACCCACGAAGCTGTGAGAGATGAAGCGTTCGGCGAGTCAGCGCCGAGCGTATTTCCTGAAGTCGCCGCGATTCAGATTTTGGCTTGCGGCACAAGCTACCATGCTGGCCTGGTCGCCCGACACTGGATAGAGTCGCTGGCGGGGTTGCCCTGTCAGGTTGAGGTTGCGTCAGAGTATCGTTATCGCGATTCGGTGGCGTTACCCAATACATTGGTCGTGGCCATCTCCCAGTCGGGCGAGACGGCGGACACGCTGGCTGCGCTGGAGCACGTCAATTCAGAGCGGGTTCTCTCACGGCTAGCTATTTGTAATGTGGACCACAGCGCAATGGTCAGGGCCAGCGAGTTGGTTTATCTCACTCAGGCTGGCGCTGAGATAGGCGTGGCCTCCACCAAAGCGTTCACAACGCAACTGGCAGCGCTCCTCAATCTCACGCTCTGTCTTGCTCGTCATCATGCTCCTAATGCGGTACCCGAGTCTCAAGTGACAGCGGCGCTGGAAGAAATGGCCACCACCGCGGAAGCAGTGCTTCAGTATGACCAACGGATTCAGGCGCTCTCGCATCACTTTACAAACAAACGCCACGCACTGTTTCTGGGAAGAGGTATTTATTACCCCATAGCGATGGAAGGTGCTCTGAAACTCAAGGAGATCTCCTATATTCATGCTGAGGCTTACCCTGCCGGCGAACTGAAACACGGACCGCTGGCCTTGGTAGATAACGACATGCCAGTCGTTGCGGTCGCCCCCGATGATCGATTGATGGAAAAACTGCGATCAAATCTTGAAGAAGTTCGCGCCCGCGGCGGCCAGCTGTTTGTTTTTGCCAGCGAGAATGCGGGCTATGAGTCGGGTCCGGGTTGTGAAGTCTTGGCCTTGCCGGCCTGCAGTGCGTTAGCAGGGCCAGTCATGTTTACGATCGCGCTGCAGCTTCTCGCTTATCATGTCGCGGTTGCCAGAGGCACTGATGTCGATAAGCCTCGGAATCTCGCTAAAAGTGTGACGGTGGAGTA
>WTHO01000150.1 GCA_011523115.1 Halieaceae bacterium
CATAGATAGCGGATACTTCACCCATTCTGGTCACGAACAATAGGGCTACGTCATGGATCTGGGAATCAAGGGTCGTCGGGCATTGGTATGCGCGTCGTCCAAAGGGTTGGGTCGCGGCTGTGCCGAAGCACTCGCGGCCGAGGGGGTCAATCTGGTCCTGAATGCGCGGGGCAGCGAGGCACTGGAGGCCACGGCGGAGGCGATTCGCGCGGAATATGGTGTCGACGTGACGGCGGTCGCGGCTGACATCACCACCGAGGCCGGGCAGGCAGAAGTCCTCTCAGTGGCGGGCCCAATCGATATTTTGGTCACCAATGCGGGGGGGCCTCCGCCAGGTATGTGGACTGATTGGAGCCGCGATGACTTCATCGCCGCCTTCGACGCTAATCTGCTGACGCCCATAGCCCTGATCAAAGCGACGCTGCCTGACATGATGGAGCGCGGCTGGGGTCGCATCGTCAACATCACCAGCGTCGCAGTCAAAGCACCTATTCCGGTGCTCGGGCTCTCCAATACGGCGCGTTCCGGACTGACCGGATACGTGGCCGGCGTCTCGCGTCAGGTCGCGGGCAGTGGCGTCACCGTCAACAATCTGTTGCCGGGGCTGCACGATACCGACCGCTTGCAAATGCTGGATAAGGTCGACGCCGCGGCGCAGGGCATTACCGAGGACGCCGCGCGCGCGGCGCGGACTGCAACCATTCCCGCCGGGCGCTTCGGCACTGCCGAGGAATTTGGTGCAGCCTGTGCCTGGTTATGCTCGGACAAAGCGGGCTTTGTCATCGGGCAAAACATCCTGCTGGATGGAGGCGCTTTTCCGGGCGCGATGTGAGGGATGCCACGAAGCATCCTTATTGTGGAGCGCTCATTTAGTGGCTGTCAGGGGCCCGGTTCCGCAATCGCTGAATCAGGCTGGAAGTGTCCCAGCGATGCCCACCGAGACCCTGTACGTCGGCATAAAATCGATCGACTAACTCGGTGACCGGCACCTCTGCGCCCACCTCTTTAGCCGCGGCGATCGCAATACCCAAGTCTTTGCGCATCCAGTCCACTGCAAAGCCAAAATCAAAGTCACCGCTGATCATCGTGCTGGCACGATTATTCATCTGCCATGATTGGGCCGCCCCCTCGGCTATTACCTCCATCGCACCCGACACATCAAGGCCGGCGCGCTCGGCAAAGTGGATGCCCTCCGATAGCCCCTGAAGAAGCCCTGCGATGCAGATCTGGTTGACCATCTTGGTCAGCTGGCCGGTGCCTACGCCACCCATTCGCCGAATACTTTTGGCGTAGCAGGTTATCAAGGGTTTCGCCGCCTCATAGGCCGTCTCTTCAGCGCCCACCATCACCGTGAGCGCGCCATTCTCGGCGCCGATTTGCCCGCCGGATACGGGTGCATCGAGAAAGCTGACCCCAGACTCAGCCGCGGTCGCAGCGAGTGAGATCGCCACCGATTGGGAGGTGGTGGTGTGGTCGATCAGCAGCGCTCCGGCTTGCAGCGTTTGCAGTGCGCCCTCCGGGCCGGTGGTGACCTCGAGAACATCCTCATCGTTACCCACGCAGAGCATGACGGCGTCTTGATCCGTGGCCGCGGCGGCCGGCGTTGCCGCAACGACGCCACCGAAGGCTGCTTGCCACGCGTCGGCGCGCGCGCGAGTTCGGTTAAACACCGTGACGGCGTGCCCCGCCCGGGAGAGATGTCCGGCCATGGGGTACCCCATGGCACCCAGACCAATAAAGGCAATGCGGTTTCTAGAGGTCATCTGTCGCTGATTCTCGCCGTAATAAGAATGACAACAGCGTAACGCAATCCCGATCTCAAGCGGGCTGAGGGCGTTTACAGAGGCAACAGAGCAACAGGAAAGGTGCATCGGATGGCCAATAACAGCCTGGACGTGATCTTCGGGGCAGGCAGTGGGATCGGGCAGGCACTGATCGAGCGCTGGTACCGGGCAGGTGAGCGGCGGGTGCTGGCGGTGTCGCGCTCGATCGCTACTGTCGC
>WTHO01000215.1:0-20299 GCA_011523115.1 Halieaceae bacterium
AACACCAACAGGCCATGGAGCGCCACCGTCACAATCGCTGGCAACCCGGCAAATAGGAGCCGATCAGAGAGCATCAGTTGACCGCCGGACTTTCCGTCACGAGTCCGACAGAAGGAGCGCCCGCTTCCTGAAGTGCCGTCATCACCACCACCACGTTGCCATAGGCCACTTTTTCATCCCCCCAGACCAGCACCGGCTTCTCAGGAGTCCTCCTCAGCACCGCGGCAACGCGCTGCCGAATCGTGGCAAGCTCCAGTGGCTGCTGCTCGTCAGCACCGAGGTTCAGAAACAATTGTCCCCGATCGTTAATGGAGACAATGAGCGGCTCGGCATCCTGATCTTCAACCGGCGCTGCATCTGCATCGGGCAGATCAACCTCCACACCTTGCATGAGCATCGGCGCCGTCACCATAAAAATCACCAGCAGCACCAGCATTACATCGATGTAGGGCACCACATTGATTTCAGCAAGCATCCTGCGCCGGCGCATGGTTATGCTCTTGGCGTCTGATGCGCTTTCAGCGCATAGGTTTGGCGTTGCAAAATCCCCGAGAATTCGTCCAGAAACGTCTCGTAACGATTCAGCAACGCGTCACTCCTCGCGGCCAGACGGTTGTAGGCCAACACGGCCGGGATGGCTGCAAACAGCCCCATGGCGGTTGCGATGAGGGCTTCCGAGATGCCGGGCGCGACGGTCGCCAGCGTCGCCTGAGTCGCATTAGCCAATCCTCTGAAAGAGTGCATGATGCCCCACACTGTTCCCAGCAATCCGATGTAGGGACTGGTCGAACCCACCGAGGCAAGGAAAGGCAGGTGCTGCTCAATGCGGTCGGTCTCGCGCATCAACGCCACGCGCATCGCCCGGCGGGAGCCTTCCAAGATCGCATCGGCATCCATGTCTGACTGTTGAGACAGCCGAGAGAACTCTTTAAAGCCGGCGCGAAACAGGCTCTCCGCGCCGGTGGGCAACTCGCCATCGGCCACCGCCTGATTACCCTCTCGGTATAACTGAGCGAGATCTATGCCAGACCAAAAGCGCTCCTCAAAAGACAGCAGAGCCTCGTCGGCCCTGCGCATCAACATCACCCGCTGGATAATCAGGAACCAGGAAGAAAGCGAGGCCAAAACCAATATCAGCATCACCGCCTGCACTACTGCACTGGCGCCAAAAATGAGCTCGATTAAACCTAATTCCTCACTCATGCTGTGTCCCCCTTAGCTGACAAGCTGGCATCCGCCTGGCGCCTCAGCAAATGCGGTAAACGCCGGGGCCTTCCCGTTTCGCAGTCGACACAGGCTATTTGCACATCGCCCTCAACCAATACTGTTTCCCCTCTCCTTACAGATTGAAACAAACCGATGGTCGCCCCCCCCACAGCGGTAATCGAAGCCGTGGCCTGTAACTCATCATCCAAATGCGCGGGCTGTCGATAAGACACCTCGAGCTTCGAGACCACGAACATCCACCCTGACTCCGATATGGCGGCACGCTCGGTTCCCAACGCGCGCATCAGTTCTGTCCGACACCGCTCAAAGTACTTGAGGTAGTTCACGTAATACACAATGCCACCGGCGTCGGTGTCCTCAATATAGACACGGACCGGCAGCAAAAATTCCGTGCTCACGGCGCGGGATCCAAATCAAGACTGAGGGTTTCCGCCGCGGATCCCTGAAAGGTCATACCGAAATGGGCATAGGCGTGTCGCGTTGCGATCCTGCCCCTCGGCGTCCGCAGGATAAAACCCTGCTGAATCAGGAAGGGTTCCAAAACGTCCTCGATGGTACCGCGCTCCTCAGAGATCGCCGCGGCCAGACTATCGACACCCACTGGCCCGCCATCAAACTTTTCGATCATGGTGAGAAGCAAGCGCCGATCAAGATGGTCGAAACCCTGCGCATCAACGCTCAACAGATCGAGGGCCGCCTCCGCGGTTGCGCCATCAACGCTTCCATTAGCCTTGACCTCGGCGTAGTCACGAACTCTTCGTAACAGCCGGTTTGCTATACGAGGTGTGCCCCGGGACCGTCGCGCAATCGCCGCCGCGCCATCCTCGTCAGTGGAGATCTCCAAAATTCGCGCCGAGCGCCGCACAATTTCGGCGAGCTCTACCGCATCGTAGAACTCAAGGCGCTGCACAATGCCAAAGCGATCGCGCAGAGGAGAAGTCAGCAATCCGGCCCGGGTGGTCGCGCCTACCAGCGTAAACGGTGGCAAATCCAGTTTTATCGAGCGCGCGGCAGGGCCCTCACCGATCATGATGTCGAGCTGATAGTCCTCCATGGCGGGGTACAACACTTCCTCGACAAAAGGGCTGAGGCGATGGATCTCATCAATGAACAAGACATCCCCGGGCTCGAGATTGGTCATCAGTGCAGCAATATCGCCGGCCTTCTCAAGGACCGGCCCGCTGGTCGTTTTTAACTGCACGCCCATTTCCTCAGCAATGATGCTGGCGAGCGTGGTCTTGCCCAGACCCGGCGGGCCAAAAATCAGCGTGTGATCCAGTGGCTCGGCTCTACCTCGGGCCGCTGTAAGAAAAATTTCCATTTGCTCGCGGACGGCGCGCTGCCCGATGTACTCATCCAGCCGCCGCGGCCGGATCGCCCGATCAACGGCATCCTCTCGCCGGTCTCCGGCATCGGCCGCAACCAGTCGGTCGGTTTCGATCACCCGCTCAATCCTCGAACAATTGGGCTCATTATCGTCCCCCGCCGGCTGCGCGCAGTGCCAACCGGATCAACTCCTCACTACTGGCTTCGTCCGACGCATCCGCGCTCGCAATTAATTTAGCGGCCTCGGTCAGTTTGTAGCCCAGCGAGACGAGCGCTTGCTCAGCTTCCGCTCGGTGATCCACGCCTTTGGAAACCGGGTTTTCCCGCTGAGCTGCAACCTCAGAGGTGGGCGACAGTTCTTCCAGCCAGTCACCCGCTTTATCCCGCATTTCAACCAGCAAACGCTCGGCGGTTTTGCGGCCTACCCCCGGTAGCGCCACGAGTGCCGCCACATCATCGCGCTGTAAACATCGCGCAAAATCCGCGGCGTCCATCCCTGACAGCAAAGTCAGTGCGAGTCGGGGACCGACTCCGCTGACCTTGATCAATTCTCTGAACAACCGGCGGTCGGCCGCCTCAGAAAAGCCATACAATTGCTGCGCATCCTCGCGCACGATGAAATGGGTAAGAAGGCTGACAGGCTGGCCGAGCTCGGGTAGCTGGTACAGCGTGGTCATGGGCACCTGCACTTCGTAACCAATACCACCTACATCAACCAAAATTTCTGGTGCTTGCCGCCCGATCAAGGTTCCGCGGATTTGTCCGATCATGGCGCCACTTTACCTCAAACGCCCTGCTTTGAAGCCACTGGCCGCCAACGCCCCGGAGAGCTCCTCCGCATGGCAGTGGCAGAGCGCAGCAGCGAGCCCGTCCGCGGCGTCCTCAGCGGGCTCAGCGGACAAGCCAAGCAGTACCGTTACCATGTGCTGCACCTGCTGCTTACTCGCAGCGCCCGTTCCCACGACTGATTGTTTAATCTGGCGCGCCGCATATTCGAAGACCGCGAGCTCGTTGATGACACAGGCGACCATCGCGGCACCACGGGCATGGCCCAACTTGAGCGCAGAGTCTGCGCTTTTGGCCATAAACACGCTCTCGATAGCAGCCACCGTAGGTCGATGGGTGTCGATGATTTCCGAGAGCGATTCAAACAACACCCTCAGGCGAACACTGAGCGGCTCTTTGACAGGTAACCGAATGGTGCCGCTGGACACATAGACCGGTTGTTTTCGATCGATGCGGATAATGCCGAAACCCGTCTTTCGCGATCCCGGGTCAATACCGAGTATGACTGTCATAGCGGCAACCAGCACAAACCAAGCTCGAGTTTGACCGATTGCGGCGCAAAGGTCATGGCTAAGCCGTAAAAAGCCGCGGCAGAAAATTTACAGAGAAGCGAGAACGTCCTCAGGGATATCAGCGTTGGTATAGACGTTCTGCACGTCGTCAAGGTCCTCGAGCATGTCGATCAGGCCCATGACACTGGGCGCCGTAGCGGCATCCAATAGCACCTCTGTGCTGGGCAGCATCGTGACCTCTGCATGCACGGGTTCAAGGCCCGCCCCCACCAACGCGTCGCGAATCTCGGTCATAGCCTCCCAGGGAGTCATGACGTCAAGGCTGCCATCATCTGCGGCGACAATGTCATCAGCGCCTGCCTCGAGCGCCACATCCATGACTGCCTCCTCGTCGGCACCCGGCGCAAACTGGATCAAACCAGTTCGTGAAAATAAATAGGCAACGGATCCATCGGTACCCAGATTGCCGCCTCGCTTGGTGAACGCATGCCTCACCTCGGCGACGGTCCGGTTCCGGTTGTCCGTCATGACCTCAACCAACACAGCGACGCCGCCAGAGGCATAGCCCTCGTAGGTCAGCTCCTCCATATTGTCCGCTTCACCAGTGCCGGCGCCTCGGGCAATGGCGTTGTCGATGGTGTCGCGTTTCATGTTGGCACCGAGGGCTTTATCGACCGCCGCGCGAAGACGCGGGTTGTCTTCTACGAGGGGCCCACCCGCTCTCGCAGCCACAACAAGTTCACGAATCAGTTTTGTAAACAGCTTACCGCGCTTCGCGTCCTGAGCCGCCTTGCGGTGCTTGATATTTGCCCATTTACTGTGGCCAGCCATGGCAAATTACTCGTTGGCGGGGGGCTCGGTGCGTCTGGAGCGCAATGAGAGCTCCCGCATCTGTTGCTCAGAAACCGTGCCGGGCGCCTCGGTCATCACACACTGCGCGCTCTGCGTCTTGGGGAATGCAATCACATCGCGAATTGACTGCCCGCCGACCATGAGCATAACAAGTCGATCCAAGCCGAAGGCCAGACCAGCGTGGGGCGGAGCACCGTGACGCAACGCACTGAGCAAAAATCCAAATTTCGACTCCGCCTCCGCTGCGTCGATGCCCAAGAGCTCAAAAACGGTCTGCTGCATGGTCTGATCGTGTATACGCACAGACCCACCGCCGATTTCGCTGCCATTGAGCACCATGTCATACGCCTGAGATAGCGCGGCCTCTGGGTCTTCTTTCAGTGCCTCTGCAGTGCAAACTGGAGCAGTGAAGGGATGGTGCAGCGCGGTCATACCACCACGTTCATCGCGCTCAAACATGGGAAAATCCACCACCCACAGCGGCGCCCAGCTATCGGCGATCTGGTTCATATCGGCGGCCACTTTCAGTCGCAGTGCACCCAGTGATTCGTTAACAACCGAGCGCTTGTCGGCGCCAAAGAAGAGAATGTCGCCGTCGGCGGCACTGAGTCGCTCCAGCATGGCGAGCACCGTGTCATCGGGCATGAACTTGAGAATCGGCGACTGCAAACCCTCGATCCCTGCCCCGAGGTCGTTCACCTTGACCCAGGCCAGCCCTTTCGCGCCATAGACCCCAACAAAATCGGTGTAGTCATCGATTTCCTTTCGAGACAGCGAGGCGCCGCCGGGAATCTTCAAGGCCGCGACCCGACTATGGGGATCCTGCGCGGGCCCGCTAAAGACCTTGAAATCAACGCCAGTCATCAAATCATCTATCGAAACCAGCTCCCACTTGATCCTGAGGTCGGGCTTATCGGAGCCGAAACGTTCCATGGCCTCCGCCCAGGCCATCCGGGGAAATTCCCCCAATGCCACGCCCAGTTGTTCCTGAAAGAGGTTGCGCACCATACCCTCAGTGATGGACATCACCTCCTCTGCGCTGAGAAAGGCGGTTTCGATATCGATCTGCGTAAATTCCGGCTGTCTGTCCGCGCGTAAATCTTCGTCGCGAAAACAGCGCGCAATTTGATAATAACGATCAAATCCCGACACCATCAGCAATTGCTTGAATAACTGTGGAGACTGCGGCAGGGCAAAGAATGATCCGGGCTGGGTTCGGCTGGGGACCAAGTAGTCCCGGGCACCCTCAGGGGTGGCTCGGGTCAGTATCGGGGTTTCGATGTCGAGAAAACCCTGCTCATCCAGGTAGCGTCGAATACTTGAGGTGATGCGGGCACGGGCGATCAGGTTTTGTTGCATCTCAGGGCGGCGCAAATCCATGTACCGGTAGCGCAAACGCACGTCCTCACCTACAGAGTGGTGAGCGTCCAGAGGAAAGGGTGGCGTCTGAGCCACATTCAAAACCTCGAGGGTCTTGCCCAATACCTCGATCCGACCAGAGGCCATATTCGGATTCACCGTCTCTGCCGAGCGCGCCCTGACTCGCCCCGTGATTTGGAGCACGTACTCGCTTCGCACACTGTCAGCACGCTGAAAATGCTCCTCGGTATCGGGGTCGAAGACAACCTGAACAACACCCTCGCGATCTCGCATGTCGAGAAAGATGACCCCGCCATGATCTCGGCGCCGATCCACCCAGCCACACAGCGTGACGGTTTGATCAATCAAAGTCTCATCAATCAGGCCGCAGTAGTGGGTTCGCATCGTTGTCTCCATGATCTGATGTCCGGTTCTCATCCCGCCTTGGAGGATTCACTGGCGGGCGACGACGCGGGTTTGGTCTCGGTTTTCTTCTCACTTGTGCCTGAGCTAGCACCCTGCTCCGATTGAGCGGCGCCCTTGCCTGCACCATCCGACTTGTCGCCGGCAATATTTTTCTTATCGCCGGTTTTGAAATCAGTCTCGTACCAGCCTCCGCCGGATAACCGGAACGAGGGTGCGCTGACTTGCTTTTTCAGGGTAGGGCGGGAACAAGCAGGACAGTCTGTGAGCGGCGCATCAGCCAGCTTCTGGATCGCTTCAAGACTGTGGCCACATTCCCTGCAGCAATATTCATAAATCGGCATGGCGTTCTCCTCATTCAAGTCCGCGTAGCGCCCGGACACCTGTATGAGGCCATAGGAAAAGCTTTCAAGGGCGCGGAGCGTACAGTAAACGCAGATCTAGTGAAAGGTACGCAGAGCGTGAGGATTTAGCTCGGCACCGAGCGGCAACCTGCGGTGACTTTTTGGTGATGCCAATCCTCACTAGCCCGGGACCCGCCGGGCTGCACGTGGGCCCTACTCAATTGGCAAACCCCTTCAGTTTTTTGAGCGGACGAATTTTGACCTGTGTGCGCGCCGGCTTGGCTTTGAACCACGTTTCTTCCCCGGTGAAAGGGTTAATGCCCTTGCGCGCCTTGACCGCCGGTCGCCGTAACGTCGTGATCTTCATCAGACCGGGTAAAGTGAAGCTTCCCATGCCGCGCTTGGCAATGCTCGCCTCCATAAGCCGCTCGAGAGAGCCCAGCACACGCTTGACGTCTCCCGTGGAGACATCGCTGTCGGCCGACAATAAAGCGACGAGCTCTGCCTTGGATAATTTCGCCTTCACTGCCTTCATTTTCTTTGGCGATTGTTTGGCAGCTTTTTTATCGGGCATAGCGGGGTCTCGCTTTAGTGGTGTGTAGTGGTGTGTTCTGGTCAGCCCCATCATCTCAGAATCAGGCGTGCTCAACATGAAAAAACCGGAATCTTGCAGACCGAACGCCGCGTGACATTCCCATTGACGCCCCACCTCTGTAGCGGCACCTGTACGCCAAGCACCCCCAACATTAGAATGGTCGCGCCTGAATTGGAGTCCGTTATGCGTGCCAGTGAATTCCTGCTCTCTACCTTGAAAGAGACGCCAGCAGACGCGGAAGTCGTCAGTCACCAGTTAATGCTGAGGGCTGGCCTGATTCGCCGGGTCGCTGCCGGGATCTATAACTGGATGCCAATGGGGCTCCGGGTATTGCGAAAGGTAGAGCAGGTGGTTCGTGAAGAGATGGAGCGAGCTGGCGCACTGGAACTCACGATGCCGGTTGTGCAACCCGGTGAGCTGTGGGAAGAATCCGGGAGGTGGGAACAGTATGGCCCGGAACTGTGCCGATTGGAGGACCGCCATCAGCGCCCGTTCTGCCTCGGACCGACGCATGAAGAAATCATCACCCAAATCGCGCGTAGCGAGATCAAAAGCTACAAACAGTTACCTATCAACTTGTTCCAGATACAAACCAAGTTTCGCGACGAAATCCGGCCGCGGTTTGGTGTCATGCGGTCCCGCGAATTCATCATGAAAGATGCCTACTCGTTTCATATTGACCAGGCTTCTCAGGAAGCTACCTACTGGCGGATGCACGAGGCATACACGACGATTTTCAGACGTCTGGGCCTGGACTTCCGGGCCGTCGAGGCTGATACGGGCTCAATCGGCGGCAACCACTCTCACGAATTTCATGTCCTCGCCGAATCCGGTGAGGACGCCATCGCCTTCTCCACGGGGAGCGACTACGCGGCCAATGTTGAAATGGCCGCCGCGGTCACACTGCCAGCTAACCCCGAGGCGGCACAACCCGAACCGCCCGAACTGGAAAAATTCGCTACGCCAGGCCTCACCACCATCGAAGCGCTAGCGGAGCACATGAACATCCCTGCCGAGCAGTCGATTAAGACCCTACTGGCAAACGACGAAGCGGGTCACTTGGTCGCGCTGGTAGTGCGCGGTGATCATCGGCTCAATGCCGTGAAAGCGGCGAAGCTGCCGGGCATGGCCTCACCATTGCAGTTGGCGGAACCGGATCAAGTCAGACAAAAGTTGGGGGCAGGGTTTGGCTCACTGGGACCCGTTGGCGCGCCCGTAAGGGTGGTTGTGGATCACACCGCAGCACAAATGCCCAGTTTCGTCTGCGGCGCCAACGAGGACGGATTCCATGTCAAGGGTGCTACCTGGTCGCGCGATGTCCCCAATGCTGAGTTCGCCGACATCCGAGAAATTGTCAGCGGAGACGCCAGCCCTTGTGGACAGGGAACCTTGGAAATTCGGCGCGGCATCGAGGTAGGCCATATTTTTCAGCTGGGTACCAAGTACTCTGAAACCATGAACGCCACCGTGCAGGACGAGCAGGGCCGCAGCCAAGCGATGGTGATGGGCTGCTACGGCATCGGCATTACCCGTATTGTTGCGGCTGCAATAGAGCAAAATCATGACGACAAAGGCATTATTTGGCCAGGCGCGATGACGCCTTTCGATGTTGCAATCGTCCCGTTGGGGATGGACAAATCCGAGCGCGTCCAGGCCGCAACAGAAGAGCTCTACCATGCGTGCGAGCGTGCGGGGCTCTCCGCCTTTTTGGATGATCGGGCGGAACGCCCCGGCGTAAAATTCGCGGAGATGGAGTTACTGGGGATGCCAGTCCGCGTCACCATTGGCGAGCGGTCATTGGCTGAGGGCAAGCTTGAAATTACCCAGCGCCGGACTGGCGAGACCGAGATGATTTCACCCGAACAGGCCCTCGATCGCATCCACCGCCTGCTCAGCGCCTGACTGAATGCGCAGACGGCCTAGCCATGGAGTGCTGCTAATCTGCGGCATCATGTGGGCAGCATTGGGGCTGACCGCGAGCGACAGCGACCGTGCTGCCCTCTCCATTTATCTGGATCGCGCACTGTCAGAAGACGATGGTTTTGAAGATCGGTTTGACGCTGAGGTTTGGCTGGTCGATATGCAGCAACGGCTCACTCCATTGCTGCCCGACGCGCAGGAACGGCTGACGCTACTCACCCAGGTTCACCAGCAGGCGACTCGACTCGACCTGTCTCCCGAGCTAGTACTCTCGATTATTGAGGTGGAAAGCGGATTTGATCGTTATGCGGTCTCCCGAGCCGGGGCTCAAGGCCTGATGCAAGTGATGCCCTTTTGGAAGGAGGAGATCGGTCGGCCAGATGACAACCTCATTCATCCCGATACCAACCTCCGATACGGTTGCCACATACTCCGCTACTACCTTGATCGGGAGGCGCAGCATTTGTCACGTGCTTTGGCAGCGTACAACGGATCCAGCGGCAGCAGCCGCTACCCCGACAAGGTCCGAGCGGCCTGGCATGCCCGGTGGCGCAATGGCCCGCTCGACTGGTGAGTACAGTGTTGCACGCGTAAACTCAGGCGAGCATAAAAGAGCCATGTAATGTACTCAGACGCCGAAAATTTATTGTCAGAACACCCCACCGTCGAGACAGTCGAGGCACTCATCACTGATTGCAACGGCGCGGCCAGAGGCAAGTGGCTACCAATCGAAAAGCTGCCCGCTCTGATGACCGAGGGAATCAAGCTGCCCAAATCAGCCGTCGCTCAGGATATTTGGGGTCGCGACGTGCCGCGCATTGCGCTGGAAAATGGCGACATCGATGGCTGGTGCCAGGTAGTCCCCAACTCACTGGTGCCAGTGCTGGGCAACCGTGGCGTCGACAGAGCACAAGTTATCCTGAGCATGGTCAAGGATGACGGGACACCCCTGCTATCAGACCCCCGCCAGGTCCTCGCCCATATCGTTGAAAAACTCCAGGCCAACCAGTTTCGCCCCCGGGTCGCCATCGAGTTGGAATTTAACCTGTTTAAAAAACCCGGTGAGGGCGAATCGCTTCGCCAAGCCCTTCCCTCGGACCAGGAGACGGGGGGCAACCTCTATGGTCTGAGCGCTCTTGATGAGCACGCGGAACTGCTTCAGGAGGTCAAAGAGGCCTTCTTGGTGCAGGGCTTACCCTTTGAGGGAGTCCTGAAAGAGGCGGCACCGGCTCAATACGAAGTCAACGTCGCTTACGCCGATGACCCGCTTCTGTACTGCGATCAGATCATTCGCATGCAGCGGTGTATACGTGCCGTCGCGGAACGATTTGGATCTATCGCGAGCTTCATGCCCAAGCCCATGGAGAATCAGGCAGGCAACGGCATGCACCTTCATTGCTGTTTGCTGGATGACGAAGGAAACAACGTTTTCGACAGCGGCGATGTGGCAGGCACAGTATTGCTTCGCCACGCTGTCGCCGGCTGCCTTGAGCTCATGGCGGATACCCACCTGATTTTCGCACCCAGCTTTAACGCCTACCGTCGATTTCAAGCGGGCAACCACGCGCCCACGCAACCCAACTGGGGTTATGACAACCGCACAACGGCACTCAGGATCCCGGCAAGCCCCAGCATCGCGACCCGCATCGAGCATAGAGTCGCCGGTGCAGACAGCAATCCTTACCTCGCTGTCGCCGCACTCCTCGCCGGCATGTACCTCGGAATTGAGGGTGAGCTTGTCGCGCCTGACCCGATTGCTGGAAATGCCTGGGTGGAAGACGAGGGGAAACCGTCTTTGCCGGGGCACATGGCCGATGCCATTTCGCGCTTCTCATCGTCAGAAGGCGTGAGGCGCACGCTCTCCAGTGAGTTCCAATCTGCTTTCAGTGAACTCAAAACGCAGGAACTGCTCGAGTTCGAGCGACGAGTGACCGACTTTGAGCTTGACACCTATCTCTCGATCTAATGAGCGTGTGCGCTAAGCGAGCAAGAACAATCCACAGCGGGTCCGCCCTGCGTATAGTTCAGCATGCGCTGTGCAACTGGCACCGCCTCAATCCTACGAGCTCAAGGAATCAGGCATGACATCCGTGACAGACTTTTCTGCTGCGCTGGCGACCGGCGAAAATCAGAACCTGAGCGAATTCAGCGGCAAGGTGCTGCTCATCGTCAACACGGCCTCCAAATGTGGGTTTACTCCGCAATACACCGGGTTGGAACACCTACACCAAACCTTCAGCGCACGGGGTTTCTCTGTGCTCGCCTTCCCATGCAATCAGTTTGGCGGACAGGAACCGGGCTCTGAGGAAGAGATCCAGTCCTTCTGCGATCTTAACTATCAAACCAGCTTCCCGTTGTTCAGCAAAATAGAAGTAAACGGCGCTTCGAGCCACCCGCTGTTTGCTCACCTAAAAGAGCAGGCCCCGGGCGTTTTGGGAAGCCGGCGTATCAAATGGAACTTCACAAAATTTCTGGTGAACCAGCAAGGTGAGGTGGTCGCTCGATACGCACCGTCCACCAAGCCCGAGGCCATCGCAGGGGACATCGAGGCGCTGCTCTGAGGCGCATCAGTGCTCGCGAGTTTCTCTGAAACGGATGTCCGGCCAGCGTTCCTCCATTAAGGACAAATTGACCCGGGTGGGCGCCAAGTAGGTGAGATATCCGCCGCCGTCCTCAGAGAGATGCTCTTGCGCCTTCTTGCGAAACTCCTCGAGTTGTCGCTCATCCTCCGCCTCGATCCAGCGCGCGGTGTAGATATTCACGGGTTCGTAAATCGCTTCGACTTTGTACTCATCAGCCAGTCGATATGCCACTACATCAAACTGGAGTTGGCCAACCGCGCCGACAATCAGGTCACTGTTAATAAGGGGTGAGAAGACCTGCGTGGATCCCTCTTCGGACAGCTGTTGCAGACCTTTCTGCAGCGCCTTGGTCTTCATAGGATCGGTGAGGCGGATGCGACGAAAGAGTTCCGGCGCGAAGTGGGGGATGCCGGTGAATCGTAGCGTTTCACCGGTAGTGAACGTATCACCAATTTGGATCGTACCGTGGTTATGCAAACCAATGATGTCCCCAGCCACCGCTGATTCCACGACCGTTCGATCCCCCGCCCTGAACGTTACCGCGTCGGCGATCCGCACATCCTTATCGAGGCGGACGTGGCGCATCTTCATTCCCTTGTCGTACCGACCGGAGCAAATTCTCATAAAAGCGATGCGGTCCCGGTGTTTGGGGTCCATGTTTGCCTGTATTTTGAATACGAAACCGGTGAAATCAGGCTGCGATGCCTCGATGGTGCGCTCGGATGACGGCCTCGACTGCGGGGCTGGAGCCCACTCAACAAAGTCGTTCAGCATCTCGCGGACACCAAAATTACCCAGCGCTGTACCGAAGAAAACCGGCGTCAGCTGACCCGCGAGAAATGCGTCCAAGGAAAACTCATGCGAGGCGCCCCGGACCAACTCAATCTGCTCCAGAAAGTCCTCATACTCGTCTCCCAACAAATCGCGGGCCGCGGCCGAGTCAATGCCATCGATCACATCCTCCTCGGCTAGCACTGCGCCTTGCCCGGCGTGATAGCACTGAATCGTATCGCTATAGAGGTTATACACCCCGCGGAATTCCCGGCCCATGCCGATGGGCCAATTGATTGGTGCACCAGCGATGCCCAGCACCTGCTCGACCTCATCAACCAGTTCAATCGGGTCGCGGATATCCCGATCGAGTTTATTCACAAAGGTGACAATGGGGGTGTCGCGGAGACGGCAGACATTCATCAGCTTGATGGTTCTATCTTCCACGCCCTTTGCGCCATCAATCACCATGAGCGCCGAATCGACGGCGGTGAGCGTCCGGTAAGTGTCCTCCGAAAAGTCCTCGTGCCCGGGTGTATCTAGCAGGTTGACCCATCGATTGCGGTAGGGAAATTGCATGACCGAAGACGTCACAGAGATGCCCCGTTCCTGTTCCAACGCCATCCAATCCGACGTGGCATGAGGCCCCTTTTTACCTTTTACCGAACCGGCGACTTGAATAGCTTGACCGAGCAACAGCAACTTTTCGGTCATCGTCGTTTTACCCGCGTCAGGGTGCGAAATGATGGCAAAGGTGCGACGCGCTGCGATATCGCGCTGTAGTTCCGACATGACCCCTCCTCAAGCGAGGCGGGATTATGACAGCCAATGGGAGTGACGTCAGGCGGTTGCGGCGAGACCGCTCACAAGGTGGGTGAGCAGTGATTTACCCACTTTCTCCATATCGGGGCACCGCTCTCCGAGGAGCAGTGCCATCGACGTCACCTCCAAGCCGGCATGGCCACAGGGGTTGATCCCGGTAAAGGGCGTGAGGTCCATATCTACATTGAGAGACAATCCGTGATAACTGCGACCCCGACTCACCTTAAGCCCCAACGCACCGATCTTGCGTCCCTCGACATACACGCCTCGCGCACTCGGGTCCCCATAGGCATCGATGTCCCAATCCGCCAGCACATTGACCACTGCCATCTCGAGGCGATGCACCAGCTCGCGCACATTCATATTTGCCCTGCGTAAGTCGAATAACACATAGGCCACCCACTGACCGGGCCCGTGGTAGGTCACCTGTCCGCCCCGGTCAACGTGAACAACCGGGATCTCGCGGTTATCGAGAATGTGTTCTTTCTTGCCGGTCAGACCCTGCGTAAAGACAGGTGGATGCTCAAGAAGCCAGATTTCATCCTCAGTCTCAGGACCTCGCTCGGCGGTAAACGTTTTCATTTCCTGGAGAGTTGGCGCGTAGTCGACCACACCTAAACGGCGACAATTCATTGACTCAGATCACCATTGATACCAGCCCCGAGTCCATCAGGTCCCGATGGATGTCGCGCAATTGCGCCTCACTCTGGGCTTCAATGGTGACGGTAATGGAGTGGAAAGTGCCTTTGCGCGAGGGCTTCACCACCACGTCTTCCTCCGCAAAACCAGGCGCTCGCTGGTGAAAGATCGACAATACAGTCGGTTGAAAAGCCTCTACCGCGCGCCCGAGCACCTTTATGGGATAGCGACAGGGAAAAACAATTTTCGGGGGGTCTTGGCTCACCCGGTCTCAACCCAGTAACTGCTGAAACCACAGTACAATCGTGTCCCATAGGCGGGCAAAGAAACCCGCGGGTTCGACTCGTTGCAACACCCTAAGCGGCACCTCCGATACAACTTCACCATCCCGGAGAAGAGTGACTCGCCCCACCACGTCGTTGACGTCGAGCGGCGCCACCAGTGGCTCATCTACCTCAACCTGCGTGTCGATGCTCGCGGTACTGCGAGGGAGTGTCAGCACCACCTCGTCTGTTACGCCGAGCGCCACCTGTTTCGACTGCCCCTTCCATACCCGCGCCTCGCTCAGCGACGCGTCTTGTGTCAAGGGGCGCAGCGTTTCGAAAAACCGGAAGCCATAGTTCAGCAAACTACGTGTCTCCGCCTTGCGGCTGGCGGTGGAACTACTGCCCATCACAACTGACACCAACCGCATTCCCTCGCGTTCTGCCGAAGCGACCAGCCCATAACCCGCCACCCTCGTATAGCCCGTCTTCAGGCCATCAACGGAGGGATCTTCGCGTAGCAGATGATTACGGTTGTACTGGGTGATGTCGTTGTAGGTGTAACTTTGCTCCTTGTACACCGCGTATCGCTCCGGGTGATCTCTGATGGCAGCCACCGCCGTAGTGGCCAGATCTCTGGCAGTCGACAAATGATCAGGGTGAGGCAACCCGTGGCTATTCTCAAAATGTGTCCGGGTCAGGCCCATTTCCTCGGCGTAACGGTTCATGAGATCAACAAAGGCAGCCTCGCTACCGGCAATGTGCTCGGCGATGGCCACTGTCGCGTCATTGCCCGAGGAAATCACTATGCCGCGCTCTAACTCCGCAACCGTGACGGGCTTACCAGGCTCAATCCACATGAGCGATGAGCCGTTGAATACCGGGTTCTGCGACCAGGCATTGCGGCTAACACGCACGGTGTCATCAAGGGCGAGGCGGCCCAAAGCAACCTCCTCCGCCAAAATATACGCCGTCATGAGTTTGGTCAGGCTGGCGGGCGGCAACTGCAAATCAGGGTTGTGTTCGACCAGCACTGCGCCGGTATCAAAATCGACCAAGAGATAGGAATCAGCGTTAATCGATGGCGGGGAAGGGACCAGAGCGGTGTTCGCCAACGCAACTGAAGGTACCAGCACAGCCCCCAAAAGCCATGCGGACCAGTACCGGCGTATCCGTATCGCTGTTTGCATGGAATGCCCCTCTCCGCAGGCTACGGCAACAAAGTGAGTGAGTGTACGCGGGCGCGGCACCGGATCACAGTCAGCACCTCAGGGCAGCCTGATCAGAGCAGAATATCCGCCCGCTTCGAGGATATCCTGTGCACGCTGAAGCGCCGATGGGTTATCGAAAGGACCTACCCGTACACGATGAAGGCGTTGCCCCCTGACATCAACCGCGGTAATCGCCATGGGATATTCCCACCCTTGGCGGTCAGCGGCCTCCTGTGAGACTCGCTCGGCAGTCTGCAGCGATTTGAAGGCGCCCAACTGTAAGTATCGGTATCGCTCGGCAGCCGATCCCTGCTGAGGCTCATGACTCGGCGGCGTCACGACCTCGACCCGGACCGGTGCAGTACCAGATTCAGCGAAACCCAGGGCGAGGGCGGCGCCATAAGAAAGGTCAATCAAGCGGCTGTCGTGGAAGGGGCCCCTGTCGTTGACGCGGAGCACCACGGTCCGCTGGTTGCGGAGATTGGTCACCCGCACATAGCTTGGTATCGGCAATGATCGATGGGCCGCCGTGGCAGCGAACACATCGTAAATGTCGCCATTGGCTGTCTGCCTCCCATGAAACTTCATGCCATACCAGGATGCGATGCCCTCCTCGACATAATCGTCGGCTGTCGACAGCACCGTGTAGGTCTGACCCTTAACGTGGTAGGGACTTCGGTTGCCTCGGGTCGGGGCAGGTTCATTTTGCGGTACCGCGTCCTGCCAAATCCGTTTTGTATGCGACACCGGCGCGCCATCCGGTAGCACTGGCTGCGCGATGGCTACCTCGAGAGGGCCAACAACAAGCAGCATGAAGGCAAGAGCACCTCTCGTCATCGCGAGTACTCGTCTGACCGCTCAGTCACCAGCGCCTGACTCAGCTCCCAGATTGCCATGGCGTACATCGCACTGTGGTTGTAACGGGTAATGACATAAAAGTTCTGCAAGCCCAACCAGTGACGAGGCCCACTCTGCTCCTCAAGCCGTAGCGGCGTCACCACCGTTGAGGGCATCAGTGCCTCAACAGGTCGCACACCGGCAAGCGCTAATTCAGCGACGGACAGGCTAGGCTTCAACCCGGCATCAAAGATCGCAGGCTCAGCGTCATCCGCGATGGCATCCACCACCACACCATCACCCGCGCGCCAGCCATGCGCTTTTAAGTAGTTGCCTACGCTACTGATCGCATCGGCAACGTCGTCCCAAATGTCAGGCGCCGAACCACCCTCAAAACTCGTTGCGTAAGCACGGTAGCTAGAGGGCATGAATTGGCCATAGCCCATCGCCCCTGCGTAAGACCCTTTCATGGCGAGCGGGTCCTTGTTTGATTCCCATGCCAGCACAAGAAATTGCTCCAACTCGCGGGTGAAGAACGCCGACCGCCTTGGATAATCAAATGCCAGCGTGGCGAGCGCATCAATCACCCGATAGCTGCCGCTGATACGCCCGTAGTACGTCTCGACACCAATAATGGCAACGATAATCTCCGAAGGCACCCCGGTTCTCTCTGCGACCGTTTCCAGAACGGACGCATTGGCATCCCAAAACGCGGCCCCCTCGCGGATCCGACGCTCCGTCAAGAAAATTTTCCGATACTCATACCAGGGCTTGGTCTTTTCAGCCGGGCGGGCGATGGCGTCGAGGATGCTCTGCTGGCGCTCGGCCGCCTCTATCAAATCTCTCGACCAAGTGGGGTCCACTCCCGCTTCCGCGGCAGCGGCTATCACCCCTTGAACACCCTCGTGACCACTGTAATCCCCCGCAAAGGCATCAGATACCGTCACCACACCCACAGAAAAAAATAGAGGCATCAGCAACCGCCGCCAGCGCAGGCCACCCTTTGTCGCAGACTCTGTGCCGATACGCTTCATTGAGAGATGATCCTTTTCTCGGTGCTGATAGCGGAGAGGATACCGAAACCCAGCAAGAGTGTGACAATGGAGGTGCCGCCAAAGCTGACAAATGGCAGCGGCACGCCAACCACAGGAAGAATACCCGCCACCATGCCCATATTGACGATCACGTAGACACAAAAAGTCAGTGTGATCGCGCTGGCCAGGAGTCGACCGTAGCTGGTTTGCGCCGTAAAGCTGATCCACAAGCCACGGATCACCACCAATCCATAAAGCAGCAGCAGCACCAGAACACCCCGGAATCCCAGTTCTTCTGCCAATACCGCAATGATGAAATCCGTTTGGCTCTCCGGTAGAAAATCGAGCTGGGACTGAGTGCCCTCAAGCCAGCCCTTACCCGACCAACCGCCCGAGCCAATCGCGGTTTTAGACTGGATGATATTCCAGCCCGCACCCAGTCTGTCGGCGTCTGGGTCAAATAACGTCAGGATGCGCTGCTTCTGGTAGTCCCGTAGCAGAAACAACCAAGCCGGCCAGATGCAAGCCAGCGCAGCGAGGGCGCCTGACAACAACTGCCACCAGCTAATGCCCGCCATGAACACAACGAAGCCTCCACTTGCTGCGACGAGAATCGCCGTGCCCAGATCGGGTTGAGTCGCAATCGCGGCCGCCGGAAACCCAATGATCAACAGCGCAGTAAGCGTCACGCTTGGGCGAGGCGGGAGACCAGGGCGCACGACCCATGCCGCTACCGCAAGCGGCATGGCGATCTTCATGATTTCCGATGGCTGAAAGCGAATCACTCCCAGACTGAGCCAACGCTGTGCGCCTTTGCTACCTACTCCGACAAAAGGAACGAGCAGTAGCAGAAACAAGGCACCGAGGTAAAGCGCGGGCGCCCACCTTTGAAGCGTATCGGGGCGGACCTGCGCCACCACTAAAAATACGCCGTAGCCAATGACGAAGTTGCGAATTTGCCGGTTGACCGTATCCCAGTCACTGTCGGAGGCACTGAACAGCACAAATAACCCCATGACCATGATGGCCAGCATGGGCGCTATCAGAAAAATGTCGAGGTGCAGACGCTCTGCTGGTGTCCGCGCACGCGCGAGATCACGGCTCGAACCCTCCAGAAAGCGGGCGTACTCAGACATCGGCACCGCTCGCAAGCCAGGCATCGATGATACGGCGGGCGACGGGTGAGGCAGCACTGCTACCACCGCCATTTTCTGCAATCACCGCGACGACAATGCGCGGTTTATCTACCGGTGCAAAGGCAATAAACAGGCCGTGATTCCGGTTACGTTCGCTCACCGTCTCCTCGTCATAGACCGCGTCCTGCGCGATACCGATTACCTGTGAGGTGCCGGTCTTGCCCGCCATCTGATAATCCATTCCCCGAGCGATAAACGCCGCCGTCCCCCGCGGTGAGTGCACCACGTCGACCATGCCGGCAACCACGGCCTCCCAGTCCTCCTCCGTCATTGGTATGGGCGGGCGAGCGACACCCCCGACCGGCAGGTCGTCAACGTGATGCACCACTGAGGGCACAAAGCTCTGGCCGCGGTTGGCCAACACCATCGTGGCTTGTGCGAGTTGCAGGGGCGTGGCCAGCATGTAGCCTTGACCAATGCCCGCGCTAATCGTCTCCCCGGGATACCAAGCCTCTCCGAGGGCGCGTCGTTTCCATTCTGAGCTGGGCAAGATGCCGGGCTGCTCACCGGTTGTATCGATGCCGGTGCGCTCACCCAGACCAAAAGGTGCCAGCATCCCCGCCATGGTGTCGATGCCCATCCGATAGGCGAGGTCGTAATAATAGGTATCGCAGGATTCGGCGATCGCCATTCTCAAGTCAACCAGATCCGCATGACCGCCGCCTCGAACGCGGAGCGTCCAGTCCCGGTAACGACGGTCGTCGCCCGGTATACGGTACCAACCCGGATCCTTGACCGTTGTCTCGGGCGTCACCAAACCCGCCGCCAGAGCACCCAATCCCAACAAGGGCTTGATGGTAGAGCCGGGCGGATATTGCCCCTGCACTGCCCGGTTGAGAAGCGGCGTGTCCAGAGATCCTCTGAGTTCGGCGTAATCCGAGTAACTGATGCCATCAACAAACAAATTAGCGTCAAAGCTGGGGTTTGACACCATTGCCAACACGCCCCCCGTCAGCGGGTCTAATGCCACGACCGCGCCCCGTTGCCCGTCCAATGCAGCGACGGCCTCACGCTGTAAATCAAGGTCGAGGTACAACTGCAGGTCCTTTCCCGGCGTTGGGGCCTGACGCTCAAGCACGCGTAGCAATCGACCGTGTGCATTGGTCTCCACATGCTGAAACCCTGGCTGACCGTGCAACAGCGCTTCGTAGCGCTTCTCAAGCCCCACCTTGCCGGTATGGAGCGTGCCCCGATAGCGCTCCTGGTCCAATTCGCTGAGATCGTCAGCGCTGACTCTACCAACGTAGCCGAGCACGTGACTCAGATCAGCACCGTGGGGGTAATCGCGCGTCAGTGTGGCGTCAATTACGACCCCCGGTAGCCGGTGCAAGTCGACTGCCACTGCCGCCAGCGCGGCGTCATCCAAGCCCAGCTTCAGCGGGACCGCCTCAAAGGGCCGACGTCGCGCAGAGCGCTCCCTGAACGCATCCAATTCCCGGTCTGTTAGCGACAGGCGCTCAATCAAAACCTGGAGCAAAGCGTCAGGATCCTCGCTTCGCTCACGCACAATGCCCAGAAAAAACGTTGACTTATTAGCGGCCAGAACACGCCCTTTGCGGTCCAGAATCTGGCCTCGAGTGGGCGGGATCACCTCGACTCT
>WTHO01000215.1:20399-26395 GCA_011523115.1 Halieaceae bacterium
CACGCCCTTTGCGGTCCAGAATCTGGCCTCGAGTGGGCGGGATCACCTCGACTCTAATGCGGTTTCGATCTGATTGCGTGAGGAAGTCTGCGTGTTGGGTAATCTGCAGGGAGTAGTAGCGGTAAACCAAAATGGACAACAGCAATCCGACGCCAAGCACTGCGACGATCAAGCGAGATCGGTTGATGCGCCATTCTCGACGCGTATCGCGAAGGGCATCAAGACTACCCAGCATCATTGGCCTCGGTGATAGGGGTGCCGGGCCTGCAGGGACCAAGCCCGATAAAGTTGCTCAGCGAGAATTACCCTAACGAGCGGGTGCGGCAAAGTAATTCGCCCAAAGGACCAGCGTTCGATGGCACGCTGCAAAATCGTTTGGTGCAGTCCGTCGGGTCCCCCGATCACAAAACTGATCTGCTCTCCATTCATCTGCCACTGGCCAAAACGTTCTGCGATCAACTCGGTGCTGATTTCTCGGCCCGCCACATCGAGGGCAACCATTTGCCCCGATTTGCCCAGCCTTGACAAGATGGCCTTTGCTTCTTGTTCCTGATGTTGCTGGGCAGAGCTCGTGCCGCGCTTGGCAGGAGGGACATCCAGCCACTCCACAGAGAAATCGCGGGGCATTCTGCGTGTGTATTCTTGCACCCCCTCGTTAACCCACGCTGGCATTTTCTGCCCCACTGCCAACACGCGCAGTCGCATCAGTCGCTCTGAGGTTCCTCTGCCCGCACGGACCACAACCGCTCGAGGTCATAGAAGCTTCGGGTAGCGGGTTGCATCACATGCACGACCACATCACCAAAATCGACGAGCACCCATTCGCCGACGCGCTCTCCCTCGACGCCCAGTGGCCGCAGCCCCTGCTCCTTGGCTTTCATCAACACGTTGTCCGCAAGAGATTTCACGTGCCGACTCGAGGTGCCACTTGCGATCACAAGATAATCCATGACCGAGCTCAGGCTACGCACGTCCATGACGACAGGGTCCAGTGCCTTGAGGTCATCCAGGGCAAGCCGTGCTATCCCGAGCAGGTCGTTCTCATCTGAAGCATCTACTGCAGTGGCTTTGGTCGTCATGACTTACCGGGGCCGAAAAGGGCGTTGCGCTCAATATACTCCATTACCGGATCGGGCAGCAGAAAGCGGGGGCTATTCCCCAAGGCATAGACATCTCGTATCTGCGACGACGCGATATCGAGTACTGGCTGTTGCAGCATGACGACACCTCCCGCCGGGCGCAAAGACAGCTCCGGGCGCTCAATCCGATGTTGGATCAGCCAGCTAGTGACCTCTTCCGGGGGCGTTGCTGAGCCTGGACGGTCCAGCACCGCGACGTGGGCCAAACTCAGCAACTCACGCCATCGCGCCCAGCGAGGCAAAGTCAGGAGGCTGTCCGAGCCAATAATCCACACCAAGGCGCGCGTTCCGCCATACTGCGCACGCAATGCCTCCAAAGTGTCGATGGTGAACGATGGACCGGCGCGGTCGAGCTCTCGCGCATCTACGCCCAAGCCCGGCACATCCGCGACTGCAAGCTCGAGCATCGCAAGGCGATGAGCCCCTGTTAGCATCGCCTCGGGCTTCAGCGGCGATTGCGCAGCCGGGACAAGATCGACGCGCAACAAGTTCAGGGCCTCCCGCACGGCCATCGCCCCGCGCAAATGGCCAATGTGCACCGGATCGAAGGAGCCACCCAGAAAACCCAGGGGGCCACTCTCGTCATGCATCAGCGCGTCGCTCACTGGCGAATGTGGCCATCCCCTCGCACAATGTATTTTCGCGAGGTGAGGCCCTCAAGACCGACGGGACCTCGGGCGTGGAGCTTGCCGGTTGAGATGCCGATCTCTGCACCCAATCCGTACTCGAAGCCATCGGCAAAGCGCGTGGAAGCGTTGTGCATCACCGACCCGGAATCGACCTCGCGGAGAAATCGGTCCGCGGTGGACGCGTTCTCTGTCACGATGCTCTCGGTATGATCCGATCCATACCGCGCGATGTGTGCCATTGCCTCATCAACATCTTCGACGATTTTCACACTGAGAATCGGTCCGAGATATTCGGTGGCCCAATCCGCCTCTGCGGCGTCCACCACAATCGCCGACGCCGCCTGTCGCGACGCCGCGCAACCTCTCACCTCGACGCCTGCTTCCTGCAATGCGGCCACCAGATCCGGCAGGATGCCAGCTCGACCCCGTGCGACGAGGAGTGTTTCCATGGTGTTGCAGGTTCCATAGCGTTGGGTCTTGGCATTCAGCGCAATCCGATGGGCTTTTTCAGGATCGGCATCCACGTCAATGTAAACATGGCAGATGCCGTCGAGGTGTTTCAGTATGGCGATCTGGCTCTCTGCCGCGACGCGCTCGATCAGACCCTTCCCGCCGCGAGGCACCACCAAATCAATGTATTCAGGCATGGTCAGCAGCGCGCCGACCGCCGCGCGATCCACCACGGGCACCACCTGCGCCGCTTGCACCGGTAGCTCCGCTCTCGCCAGCCCGGTGGCAATCGCTTCACCCAGAGCGGTGTTGGAATGGATCGCCTCCGATCCACCCCTGAGAATCACGGCGTTGCCCGCCTTGAGACACAGCGACGCTGCCTCGACGGTCACGTTCGGTCTCGATTCGTAGATCATGCCAATGACGCCCAGCGGGACTCTCATGCTGCCCACATCAATCCCGGAAGGCATGCGGCGCACATCGGTAATGTGACCGATGGGTTCAGGTAGCGCCGCTACCTGGCTGAGCCCTTCCTCCAGAACATCCAGCCGCGCAGCATTCAGTGCCAGACGATCGAGCAAAGCTGGATCAAGACCGCTGGCTCGGCCAGCCTCGAGATCCCTCTCGTTCGCCGACAGAATCTGCTCCCGGCTGTCGGCCAAAGCGACGCGAATCTGCAAAAGCGCCTCGTTGCGTTGCTCAACGCCGGAAGCCGCGACGATTCTCGCTGCCGCTCGGGCAGCACGCCCCATTTCAACCATCGTGGCCTGAATATCCATAGTCGTGGGATAGTCGTGCGCTTTCGCAAATCAGGCTTCGCCTGACGCCTCTCCGGCACCTGCGGTGATCAATTCTTTCAACTCACCGGTGGTTTCCATGTCACAGACGATGTCGCAACCGCCGACCAGCTCCCCGTCAACCCAGAGTTGGGGAAAAGTAGGCCAGTTGGCGAACGCAGGCAGATTAGCGCGAATCTCTGGATTGCTCAGCACATCAACATAAGCGAATCGCTCGCCGCAGGACATGAGCGCCTGAACCGTGCGGGCAGAGAAGCCGCACTGGGGTTGATTGGGTGAGCCCTTCATATAAAGAATGACCCGGTTGCCCTCGATTTGCTCACGGATAGTGTCCATGATGTCCATGCTTTGCTCCGTCATGGCGGCGCGCCGCCAATGCTGTTGTTGAATGTGGTCCGACATTGTAATACGAGCGCGGCATCAGGGCAGTGCTTACACTCGTAAAATGTGCTGACAGCGGATTTGACTCAGCACCACGCTCAGCTACTCTTGCACTCCGATTACCGCACTGCGCCAATCACCATGCCAGAAGCGCCTTCTGCCATCATGCCAACCTATGGCCGGTTGCCCGTCACCTTCTCCCGAGGTGAGGGGGCGATCCTGTACGACACCGACAACAGGCCTTATCTGGACGGCGTCTCAGGGATCGCCGTCACGAATCTGGGGCATCAGCATCCGCAGGTCACGGCCGCGGTCATTGAGCAAGCGCAAAAGCTCGTTCATACCTCCAACCTCTTTCGCATCGACCTGCAAGAGTCGGTCGCCGAGCAACTCCGGGCCATGACGGGCATGGAGAACATGTTCTTCTGCAACTCAGGCGCCGAGGCCAATGAGGCCGCCATTAAACTCGCGAGGCGCTTCGGACACCAGAAAGGCATCGAGACGCCACATATGATCGTCCTCGACGGTGCCTTTCACGGTCGCACTGTAGGCGCACTGTCAGCAACGGGTAACCAGAAAATCCGACAGGGGTTTGGGCCACTGCTTGAGGGGTTTCTGCATGTACCCCCTAATGATCTGAGCGCGATCGACGCACTGGCTGATAGCCGGACTGATATTGCTGCCATCATGGTTGAACCCATTATGGGCGAGGGCGGCATTCGCCCGTTGCAAACAGATTATCTTCGGGGTCTCCACGCGCGGTGCGCTAAACAGGACTGGTTGCTCATCTTCGACGAAGTGCAAACCGGTAACGGCCGCTGTGGCTCGGCCTATGTGTTTGAGCAACTTGGTGTATCGCCGGATGTACTGCTGACCGCCAAGGGGCTGGGAAACGGGTTGCCTATCGGCGTCTGTATGGCCAAGGGGGTCGCAGCTGAACAGCTCGGTCCCGGGGACCACGGCTCTACCTACGGGGGCAATCCTCTATGCTGTGCAGCGGCTCAGGCGGTGCTGCGCACGCTCAGCGAGGAACCCGTTATGCAGCGCGCCGAGGCCATTCGCCATCGGTTGCTCTCCGCACTGAACAGCCACATTCAAGATCCATCTCTCATCGCCGAAGTGCGTGGCCGGGGTCTGATGATCGGCATCCAGCCTACAACAGCAACCGATCAGATCGTTGCAAGAGGATTGGACAAAGGGGTGCTCCTCAACATCGCAGGGGGAGATACTGTTCGCGTCCTGCCACCGCTGGTCATGAGCGACGAGCAGGCCGAAGAGCTTGGTGCCACCATTGCAGCGGTGCTCAACGACATTGCACAACAGGATGACTGCGCATGACGGCGCCACGACACTTTCTCACCCTGATGGATCTCTCAGCAGATGAAATCCGGCTCCTTATCGACAGAGCGATCGAACTCAAGGCGCAGTGGCGCGCGGGTAACCCTCAGCGCAGCATGGAGGGCAAGGTCCTGGCCATGATTTTCACTAAAGCCTCGACTCGCACCCGGGTTTCCTTCGAGGCGGGTATGGCGCAACTGGGTGGCAGCGCACTTTTTCTGTCCGGGCAGGATACGCAGCTGGGGCGGGGTGAACCGATCGAGGATACCGCCAAAGTCATCTCCTCGATGGTCGATATGGTGATGATCAGGACCTTTGCCCACGCCGATGTCGAGACCTTCGCTCAGCACTCCCGCGTGCCCGTGATTAACGGCCTGACCGATGACTACCACCCGTGCCAAATCCTCGCGGACTTACAGACCTTCTTCGAAGTCAGAGGAGATATTCAGGGCAAGACAGTGTGCTGGCTGGGAGATGGCAACAACGTCTGTCACTCCTGGATGAACGCTGCGAGGCAACTCGACTTCGAGGTGGTGGTGGCCTGCCCCGAGGGCTACGACCCGGACCCCACGCTGTTGGGCGCCTGTTCTCAGTGGGTGCGAATAGAGCGTGACGCCAGCCGGGCCGTGCAGGGCGCAGACCTTCTGGTCACGGACGTTTGGGCCTCTATGGGTCAGGAAGCCGAGCAAAATCAACGCGCCGCTAATCTGGCGCCCTATCAGTTGAACCGGCCGCTACTGGATTTGGCCGCACCCGACGCGCTTTACATGCACTGCTTGCCCGCCCATCGCGGCGAAGAAATCAGCGCTGAACTCATGGAAGCCCCAGATACCGTCATCTGGCAGGAGGCGGAAAACCGGCTTCATGCGCAGAAAGCGCTGATGGAGCTGCTGATAGGCGGGTGACAAGTCCACAGTGGCAAGTGAGCCTCCCCGCGACGCGGATTGACCAAGCACTCCAGAAATCGTTAAAAAATAGCGGCCGGAAGGATAAAAAATTCATCCTCCGCCCACTAACCTGCCATGCCCAAAAATTCATTCGAAAACTCAGTGGCTTAGGTCTAAAGCACCCATCACACGATAGCGTTACGCACAGATTGTCCACAAAAAAGACCCAGCATCCTCTGCTTGCATTGTGGGCCAGACCCGCCTATCTTGGGGTTTCCGGTTGGGGAAACCCCCAGATATAGGTGTTGAGCCCAAAAACAACATAAAGCTCAAAAGGACACCTGTCCCCGGAAAAAGACACGATATCTCGACACG
>WTHO01000273.1 GCA_011523115.1 Halieaceae bacterium
CAACGACAGGGCGCGCCTTCCCCGAATCACTCGGAGTGATCAGAGTCAGCCGGCCCAATCAGCATGACTCGGACAGAATCGCCAGGGCAGGATCACTAGGCGCTCTTCAAGGCCTGCATATTCTCCGGCCCCCAGTAAGCGCGCATCGCAACGACCTCACCCGCCTCGTTACAGCTAAAAATATCGATGATGTCGATACACATGGCGTTGGGTGATTCCCCGACGGTAATGACGAAGGCAAACGCTATGTCGAGCCCGGCAATCCTCGGCGGGCCGATTCGCTCGGCGGCCGTCACGGAGTCGCAGGCAATTTGGTAAAACGCCCGTAAAGCATCGCGCCCCTGCATGACTTCACTGCCCACCGGATCTTCAACGGTGGCGTTTTCAGAAAACAGTGACACCACCGCGTCGAGATCTCCTGAGACCAACCCCGCAAGGTAGGCGTCGCACAGTCTCGCGGCGTCGTCCGGCGCGACGGTCGCAGTAGCGCCCGGCGCACTCATATCGGTAAACCATCGTCTATGGCATGCTCACGATCCGCTGGCGTCTCCACCCCGGGCACGTGGTAGATACCGTTCAGCGGAGCGACCCGCTCAGCCGCCTCAGTCCGGTCTTCGTAGAACTGGCCATACCAACTGCGACCCACTTTAAAAGGTCCGTCAGTCTTCAAGGCCATGATTTTTAGCGCCGGGCGCTTGTGACGCCAAATCTGAAAGTCTGTCGCAAAGGCTTCCAGCGCTCCCGCCTGCGTTTGACGGGCTATTTCTCGATCCTCATCGGTAATTGTCTCGCCCTGCGCCCGGACCAAACAGCCGTGCCAGGCCTTGATCCGACCATCTTCGACCGGTGTGTTGGCGATTAACTCAAACTGCGCGGTGTCACCCCACACCTGCTTGGAAAGCAAAATACCTGGCCCCGTGTACCAGGTGGTGGTGTACAACATCACGCCACCGTAGAGCTGCATCGGGCCCCCTTGGCGCTGAATATAGACGTGGTCACGCACCTCGTTCTCGAAGTACTGGCAGGGTGCGCCATGAGTCGGCCCGAGATGTCGAATATCCGACATGTTATCGAGCACTTCCTGAGGATGAATATCGAGCTCACCGAGGTGATCGAGGTCCCAGTGAATCCAGCGCGGATCCTCCCACTGCTCAAGCGACGGTGCAGGATAGTCGGGCTCGCCTCCCTCCTCGTCGAACCACGCCATGATGCAACCCATGGTATCGACCACTGGATAGGACCTGATGGACGCAGACTTCGGGCACGGTCCATCGTGATACGGAATGTCGTCAACTTCGCCCTGCGGGTTATAACGCCAGCCATGATACGGGCAGCGGATCGAATCTCCTTCAATCTGCTCGCCATTGCGCACGATCATCGCTGAATCGCTGGCGGCGAGATGGGTCCCCATGTGACCGCAGTAGGCATCCAGCAATACCGGGGCGCCACTCTGCCCTCGATACAGAGCGAGATCGCGGCCAAAAAAACGCACCGCGCGAGGTCCCTGGTTCAGCTCGGCGCTCTCTGCAACAACGAACCAGCCCCGCGGGAAGGTGTGCGGCCCCAGTCCATAATCACTCGCTACTGCCATAACGGACTCCCCTTTTGCTGCTCACTACTCATTGAAGTCGGCATCCCGCTTCTCATTAAAGGCGTTCCGCGCTTCCTGTGAATCCTCGTGCATGTAGGCCTCGAGCGTCAGTCCCTGCTCGCGCCGGTATTTTTCTTCGAGGTTGCCATCCTCGATGGCATTGAGCCCCTCTTTGGCCAGAGAAATCATCTTCGGACTCTTGGTGGCAATCGTCTGGGCAATCGCCATGGCGGCCGGCACCAGTTCGTCGCGTGGGACTACTTTTTCAACCGCGCCCAATCGCCACGCCTCGGCGGCGTCGATGAATTCGCCGGTAAAATACATATGTCGAACCTTCTGCACCGGGAAGAGCCGCTGCAAGTGGGCACCTCCCCCCATCGCACCGCGATCTACTTCGGGCACACCAAACGTCGCGCATTCGGAGGCAACGAGTATGTCGGCAGCCCCTGCCATGCCGATTCCGCCACCCAGCACAAAACCGTGGATCGCGAGAATGACGGGCTTGGGATTTCGGTGTATCGCTTCAAAGGTGTCGTAGTTGCCCTTGTTGACCGGCACAATTTTGGCCGGCTCAGCGCCCAGTTCCTTGATATCGACACCCGCACAAAACCCTTTGCCTTCTGCGCTGATCACGATCACGCGAACCGCATCCTGTTCACCGAGGTCTTTGATCTCTGCAGCGATACCCGCCCACTCCGCGCTGTTGAACGCATTCACCGGCGGCTTGTTCAGGACCAGATGGGCGATGCCCTCGTGAATGTCACTGTGAAACGCCATCTTCAATTCCTCTTAATCCGACTGGTCACCGGTCGCGGCAGAGGCTACGGAACCAGCGCTATCAGTGCCGTCGCCTCGAAGTCCGTGTAGACGCGCCATAGCGGCACCCGCCTCCTCCATCAGCTGCTCCATGAGCTCTGATACCGCCGGCAGATTATCGATTAACCCAGCAACCTGTCCGGAGGGCAGGATGCCAGTCTCAGGCCGCCCGTGCACCACCGCCTCCTGTATGAGCATGGGTGCATTCGCGGACATCAGGGTGGTCGCCAATGAGTCATCACCGGCCCGGTACATGCGCCAGCCAGATTTCAACAGGGCCCAGGGCGAATCGCCGGTTTGTTTGGAGAAGGCAAAAGCATTTTTGATCGCGGTAAGGAGCAACCCGACAGAGGATGCCGACATCAACGACTTCAACTGCGGATTCAGCACCATGCGCTGCGGCAGGCCGTCCAAAGCCGCGCTGACAATAATTTGTTCCGGTACCGCGTTGAGATACTGGGCCTTGGTGTGCTCAGGCACCGGCGACTCCCGGGTCAACAAAAAGCGCGTACCCATCGCAATACCGTCGGCGCCAAGACTCAACGCGGCGACCAGACCAGCGCCATTACGAAAACCCCCAGCAGCCGCCAGCGGCACTGTCACGGCGTCTCGCACCTGCGGCAGCAAAATGGACGTCGCCACCTGTCCGGTGTGCCCGCCGCCCTCGCTACCCTGTACGACAAGTGCGTCCGCACCCAGCTCCACCGCTTTCACTGCATGTTTCAAGGCACCCACCGTCGGGATACACACAATGCCCGCGGCCTTGAAGCGCGCGATGGTGGCGGCGTCCGGCGAGCGGCTGTAACTCACCGCCCGAACCTGTTCTGCAATACAGATGTCGACAATCTGCCGGGCGTGGGGAACATACATATGGAAGTTCACGCCAAAGGGCGCTTCGGTCTGCGCCCGGATGGCACTGATGCCCGCTTCGACCTCAGCCGGACTCATCACCGCGCCCGCCAAAAATCCGAATCCGCCGGCACGACCGGTCGCCGCCACCAGGTTGGCGTCGGCAATCCAGCCCATCGCTGTCTGAATCACGGGGTACTGGCTTCCCAGTAGGGTGGTAAGACGGGTCTCCATCGCAGGTAGCGCCGTACCTTTGCAGTCAGTTGTGCGTCATTATGGAGTCACGCCTCAAAGGGTCAACGCACGGGGTGGGGGCACCATAGCCCGAAGAGACTATGACGCAAGCCTGCTCAGCGCCCATCATGCAGGCCTGACACACACTGCCCGTAACTGAAGCTTCTGCGCAACATGAGCGAATTCACTGCCGCACACCACGCCGCTATCGCACAGCTGACCGGACCCGGTGCGCCGTTCGAGGTGATTGAGGCCACGCGCGATGGCTACGCGGTCAAATCTTACCGCAATGCCGAGCCCAATCTCTGCGCAGTCATGGCCCCCGGTCGACAGTTTGGCGACGCGCTCTTCATCGAATATCTGGACCAGGCGTGGACCTTTGCGCAATTCTTTGACGCGGTCGACGCGCTTGCTGGCTACCTGCAACAGTCCTGCGGCATTGCGGGGGGTGATCGGATTGCGATTGCCATGCGCAACCGTCCGGAATGGCTGATCGCCTTTGTCGCCATCATGGAGTGCGGTGGCGTGGCGGTGCCGCTTAATAGCTGGGGCAAGGCCGCCGAGCTGCAGCAAGGGCTGGAAGACAGTGCCGCACAGTTGGTGATCGTTGACGAAGCCCGTTTCGGCTTCATCCGAGAAACCGGCTTAAGTGTGACCACACTGCTGGTCGATGCTGCACAGGCGGGGCTTGCCGACCACGACTGGTCGGTCGCCCTCGGCGCGGATATGCAGCACACGCCGGTTGCGGCAGCGCCCGACGACCCCGCCATCCTGCTATTCACCTCGGGCACAGCAGGACGACCCAAAGGCGCTCTGTTCACTCATGCCAACGCTTGCCAGTCGCTGATGAATATTGAGCTGATTGGTGCCGCGACCTACATGACCAATACCGATGCGATGAATCGACAAATGGGCTCAGGCATTCCTGCCAAAACCCTGCTGGCGGTCCCGCTGTTCCATATCAGCGGTCTGTTCTCACAGTTCATTATCAACCTTCGGCACGGCCGGGGGCTGTATTTGATGTACAAGTGGGATGCGGACGAGGCGCTCAGGCTGGTGCGCGACTCAGGCATTACCGTGCTCATGGGGGCGCCCACCATGCTGCTCGATTTATTGAATCGCGAGGATGCCCTCAGCAGTGACTTTACCGCCATTGCCAATATCAGCGCGGGGGGCGCCGATACGCCGCCGCTGCTACATGATCTGTATCGGCAAAAGACACCCGACGGGCTGGCTGGCGCCGGCTGGGGCCTCACCGAGAGCGGCGGCACAGGCGCTGCATTTACCGGCCATTACGCACACGAGCGACCGGGCACATCGGGCTTTCCGAGCCCCATCATGGAATTCCGATTCTGCGACGAGCACGGCTCAGCGGTTGCTGAGGGCACGCCCGGGGAGATGTGGGTACGCTCCGGCGCCACCATCAGCGGGTATGTGTCAGGCGCCCACGAATCGATGTTTGAGGACGGCTGGCTGGAGACGGGGGATATTGGCTACATCGATGAGGAGGGATTGCTTCACATTTGTGGTCGCGCCAAGGACATGGTGTTGAGAGGTGGCGAGAACATCTACCCCAGCGAGGTCGAGGCAATGCTGCTTGAGCACCCCGACTGCGAGGAGGTCGCCGTGGTGGCCCTGCCCGACAGCGCCCTCGGCGAGGTGCCTGGCGCCGTCATTCGCACCACTCTCGATTGCGCGCTCACAGCCGATGACTGGCAAGCCTGGTGTGCTGAACGCATGGCGGCCTACAAGATACCGGCGCAATGGCGCTTTACAGACAGCGCCTTACCGCGCAACGCGGTCAACAAGCTGTTGAAGCAGGCGATTCGCGATGAATTCTTCTGATGGCCCTTACCGTAAACCAGAGTCGGTCGTGATATGAGCGATATCGATACCTTCCGTCAGGACGTCCGTGAATGGCTCGAAGCTCACTGCCCCATCTCGCAGCGCCAGCCCATTGTGCGTGAAGAACAGATTTGGGCGGGATCCCAGTCGCGCTTCCCCTCTGACGATGCACGTCAATGGTTCGAAGCCATGCGAGACAAAGGCTGGACGGCACCAACCTGGCCCACCGAATACGGCGGTGGCGGGCTGACCGCAGATGAGGCGCGGGTGCTGGAGCAGGAGATGGCCCGACTGAAATGCCGCCCGGCGCTCTACGATATGGGGCTGTGGATGCTGGGGCCCGCCCTGCTGACCTACGGCTCACCCGAGCAAAAGGCGCTTCACATACCGCGCATCGTCCGTGGAGAAGTCCGATGGGCCCAGGGATATTCGGAGCCCGGTGCGGGCTCTGACCTCGCCAGTCTCTCGACACGTGCTGAAGACAAGGATGACCACTTTGTCGTCTCGGGCACCAAGATCTGGACGACGCGGGCCGACGTCGCGGACTGGATCTTCTGCCTGGTCCGCACTGACCCCCACGCCGCAAAGCGCGACGGCATCAGCTTTCTCTCATCGACATGGCGAGCGAGGGTGTCTCAACGCGACCTATCCCGCTGATCAGCGGCGAGTCCGAGTTTTGCCAGACCTTCTTTGACGAGGTCCGCGTGCCGCGAGAAAACCTCGTTGGCGAATTGAACGGTGGCTGGCAAGTCGCCAAGGAATTGCTGAAGCACGAGCGCAAGCTCATGGCGACCATGGAGTCCATCACCGAAAAGGTCGATGTAGGCCTGATCGAGTTAGCCAAATCGCGCCTCGCGCTCTCAGAGGATGGCCGGATTATGGACGGAGACTTGCGTTCGAGGATCACGAATCACCTGATGCATGCGGACGCACTCGACCATCTCAACGAAACCCTCTTTCGGGGAATGAAAGCGGGACAGCTCGACCCTGCCCTGCCCCTTACCCTGAAGTACATCGGTACCACTGAACAACAGCGAAAAGACGAGCTCATGCTGGAAATACTGGGCGCCGATGGCCTGGCCATGGCGGAGAGCGACTCGCCCGAGCTTGAGCGCATGGTGCGCAACTGGGCCTATAACAAGGCACACACCATTGCCGGTGGCACATCGGAGATACAGCTCAACATCATCGCCCGGCGCGGCCTCGGATTGCCGGAGTAGGAAGCCGCAGATCATGATCCTGAATGATGAACAACGCATGCTGCGCGACACCATCGCCGACTTCCTGTCTCGGGAAGCCCCTGTTGAAGCGCTTCGGGTCTTGCGTGACGAGGATACCGACCTCGCATGGCAGCCCTCGCTATGGTCTGGTCTCTGCGAGCTGGGCGCGCCGGCTGCAGCGCATGCAGAAGATGACGGCGGTCTGGGCTTCGGTTGGCTGGGTATGGGCGCGCTCATGCAAGAGACCGGGCGCACCCTGTGCGCGAGTCCACTGCTTTCGAGTGCGATTCATGCGCTAGCTGTTATCCGGCACTGCGGGAGTCCCGAGCAAATTGAGCGACGCGTACCCGCGCTGATGAGCGGCGAATGCGTTGCTACGGTCGCGATGCAGGAGGGGAATCACTTCCACACCCTGCCCCGCCAAACCCGCCGGGATGGCAACACTATCAGCGGAGACAAAACGCTAGTGATGGATGCGGCCGGTGCAGACTATCTCATCGTCTCAGCCGTAGATGAGGCAGATGAGCTGTGCCTCGCTGTTGTGCCCAGAGATACCGATGGCGTCACGCTGCATTCCCAAAAACTGATGGACGGTCGGCAGTATGCCTCGCTGACGCTGCGTGACGTCGAGGCCGAGGAGTGGCTCGCCGGTGAGATGCTGGCATCAGGCTTCACGCGCGCCTGTGACGAGGCGACCATTATGCTGAGCTGCGAGATGCTCGGCGGTAGTCGCGAACTGCTTGAGCGCACGGTGGCGTATTTGCAGGAGCGGGAGCAGTTCGACGTCAAGATCGGCACGTTTCAGGCGCTTCAGCACCGCTTGGCC